>DATMBC010000050.1 GCA_035559435.1 bacterium | reverse complement strand
CGGGGACATCGGCTGGGTGACGCCGACCGCGTGGCCGGACTTTTACGAGCCGGCCTCGAAGTTGAAGCCGGGCGAGTGGACCGGCCCGCTGGCGGGTGTCGATCAGTACTCGCTGATTCAGTTGATCGAGACTCGGCCCGCGCGGCTGCGTCCCTATGAGGAGGCCGCCACCGATATTTTCGAAACAATTCAGCGCATGCGGCGCGATTCGGTCTTTGTCGCTTATATCGACTCGATGCGGACCGTCTACCCGGTCAGCGTCAACCAGGAAGTGCTCAAGAGTGGCCTGACCGGCCCCGGCGGCGACATCGACACCGGGAGCGTCCATTGAGGCGGCCGGCGGCGGCGCGGCGTATCAGAATCCGAGGAACTTTGGCGTGAACAAATCAATCGGCATACCGTGTCTGGCGCTGGCCCTCGCGGCCGGCATGGTGTCAACGGCGTTGGCGCAACGGGAGGTGCTGGAAGAGCCGATCGCCATCGTCGGCGATCGCATCATCCTGCGGTCGGAGTGGGAGGCGCAGACGACGCTCTATGCCATGCAGGCCAAGCGCGACCTTGCCGATCCGGGGGTCCGTGACACCATCGGACGGATGATGCTCGAGCAGATGATCAACGACCAATTGATCCTGCTGGTGGCGGAGAAGGACACGACCATGCGCATCGAGGCACGCGAGATCGACGCCGCGCTGGAAGACCACATCGCCGACATGCGCCGTCGGTTTGACAGCGAGGAGGAATTCCGCGCCGCGTTGGTCCGCGAGGGGCTCTCGGAGCGTGACCTGCGGGTCCGGTTCCGGCGGGATGTCGAAAACCAATTGCTCAAGCAGAAGTTGATCCAGCGCAAACTGGCCGAGGTCAATGTCTCCAACGGCGAAGTGCGCGAGTTCTACAACAAGTTTCGCGATTCGCTGCCGGCGCAACCGGCGGCGATCAAGCTGTCGCATATTCTGCTCACCGTCGAGGTGACGCCCGCTTCGCAGGAGGCGGTCCGGTCGCGGCTGACGGCGATCCTCGGCGAGATTCAGGGCGGCCTGGACTTCGCCGAAGCGGCGCGCAAGTACTCGGAAGACCCGACCGCGCCCACCGGCGGCGATCTGGGCTGGCTTGCCAAGGGCGATCTGGTCGGCCCGTTTGAGGATGCGGCGTTCCAGCTGACCCCCGGGCAGGTCTCGGGAGTGGTGCGCACCGACATCGGGCTGCACCTGATTCAATGTCTGGAGAAGGACCGCGAACGGGTTCATGTGCGTCACATCTTTCTCGGGTTGGCGCCGACGGCCGCCGACACCGCGGCGGTGCTTGCTCGCGCCGATTCGATCGCGCTGGCGGCGCGCGACAGCGCCCAGTTCTGCGCGCTGGCGCAGGCCTACTCCACCGACGAGGAATCACGCAAGAATTGCGGCGAATTGGGCTGGTACCCGATAGAGGAGATGTTCCCCGAGTTCCGGGCGGCCCTCGAGACGTCGCAGCCGGGCGACATCATCGGCCCGGTCAAGACCCGATTCGGCTGGCATATACTGCGCGTGTTGGATCGGCGCGAGCAGCGCACGCTTGATCTCGCTGCCGATTGGGACCGGATTAAGGACATCGCCCGGCAGGACAAGACCAACAAAGTGGTCAGCGACTGGCTGGCCAAGATCCGCGAAGATACCTATGTCGAAGTTCGGCCGCTGGCCGCCTCCGTCACCGTGGACATGGAGAAACGGTAACCGCACGGGATGGGCGGGGAACTCCGCTTATCCCCGCCGATATTGAATGAACGCCATCTTCAATCGCCCCCTCGGACAAGAACGCGCCATTCTGGTCGGTTTCGGCCGTGTGTCGGTGACGGTCGAGCAGATGACCGAATCGCTGGACGAACTCTCGCGGCTGCTGGAATCGGCCGGCGGGATCGAAGTCGGACGGGTAACCCAGCGCGGTCGTCCGCATGCCGCCCACCTGGTCGGCACTGGCAAGCTCGCGGAAATCGAGACTCTGGCGATCGAGCAGAACGCCAATCTTATCGTCTTCGACGACGAACTCTCCCCGGCGCAGATGCGCAATCTCGACGCGCGGCTCAACCGCCATGTCATCGACCGTCCGACGCTGATCCTGTCAATCTTTGCCCGGCACGCCCACACCAAGGAGGCGCGGACCCAGGTCGAACTGGCCCAATACCAGTACCTCTATCCGCGGCTGACCGGCCAGTGGACGCACATGACCCGTCACGAGGGCGGCATCGGCACCCGCGGCCCCGGCGAAACGCAGCTGGAGACCGACCGGCGGCTGGTCGGACGGCGCATCCAGAAACTGAAGAAGCAACTGGAGAGCATCGATTCGGAGCGGGAAGTGCAGCGGCGCGGACGGGAGGACCTCTTCCGGGTCGTTCTGGTCGGGTACACCAACGCCGGCAAGTCGACGCTCTTCAACCGTCTGACCCGGGCGAAAGTCTGGGCCGAGGATCGCCTGTTCTGCACGTTGGACCCCACGACCCGGATCCTCGCCTACGGCGGACGGCGACGGATCCTATTGACCGACACCATCGGCTTTATCCGCAAGTTGCCGGCGCTTCTGTTCGCCGCCTTTCGCGCCACCCTCAACGAGGTTGCGGCGGCCGACCTGATCCTGATCGTGGTCGATTACGCCGACCCGTATTATGAGCACGCCCTCGATGAAGTCGAGACTTCGCTGCGCGAGATCAGGGCGGAACGGGTGCCGCGCATCTATGTGCTCAACAAGATCGACCGCCTCAACGGCGGCCCGGTGGCGCCGTTTTCCCACGACCGTCCCTCGGGCGATGTGGTGGCCATCTCCGCGGCCACCGGCACCGGGGTCGATCGGCTCATCGATGTGATTGTGGGGGCCGCCGACCGTCGGCCCGACGTGCCGGTCCGTCCGCGGTCCCGGACCGCCCGCGCCCGGGTCCGCTGGGATAATGCTGCCCCGCAATGACCCGGCTGGTATGGGATTTGTCCCATACTCCCACTCTCTGTCAAAAACCCCCTACACCGGGGTGGAGAAACCCCCGGCGGCAGACGACAACACAGATAGGATGTCGTCCGTACGCAAAATCCTGGTTGTCGAGGACAATCCCAACATGTCGAGTCTGCTGGCCGACATGCTGGAAGTCTTCGCCGTGGACAGTGTCCGCGCCACCGATGGCGAGGACGCGCTTCGCAAGCTGGAACAGGAGAACATCGGGCTGGTGATCACCGACATGCGGATGCCGAAGATGAACGGCACCGAATTGATTGCCGCGTTAAAAGACAAGCACCCGAAACTGCCGGTCGTCTTGATCAGCGGTTTCAACCTGACCGAGGCCGAAAATCAGGGCCCGGCGGGCAGGGCCGATGGCTTCCTGATGAAGCCGTTTCGCATGAACGACATCAAAGACATCCTCGATCGATTCTTCGTCCGCTGAATTGGGGACAGCGTTTCGCTGTCGAAGGCGCGCTCAAGGTGACGGGAGCGCGCCTTTTTTCTGTTCGCGCCGGTGCTTGACCCACTCGACGCCGATCGGAACCACCGACAGGATGATGATGGCGATCACGACAAAGCCGAAGTTGCGCTGCACCGCGGGGATGTTGCCGAACCAGTAACCCGCCCAGATGAAGATGATCACCCAGGCCATCCCGCCGATCACGTTGAAACTCATGAACCGCGGATAACTCATCGTGCCCACGCCGGCCACGAACGGGGCAAAGGTGCGCACGATCGGGACAAAGCGAGCGATGATGATGGTGCGGCCGCCGTACTTCTCATAAAAGCGATGGGTGCGATCGAGGTACTCCTTGCGGAAGATGCGCGAGTTGGGATTGTGGAAGGCGCGCGGGCCGATGTAGTTGCCGATGGCGTAATTCGCCGAATCCCCCAGCACCGCCGCCAGCGTCAGAAGCAGCGTCAGCGGGACAGGGTCCAGCGGGCCGGTCGCCGCCAGCGCCCCGGCGGCGAACAACAGCGAATCACCGGGCAGAAACGGAGTCACCACCAGCCCGGTCTCGGCGAAGATAATCAGAAACAAGATCACGTAGGTCCAGGTGCCGTAGAGCGCGATGATCTCGTTGAGATGGCGGTCGAGGTGCAGGAAAATGTCGAGGATTCCGGTCAGAAACTCCATTATTTCACCCCGTGTCCGCCCCGGGACGAGCGGGGGCAGGACAAGTTAACCTGAGTCCGATGAGGATGTCAAAGCGGGAAGAAGGGACGGAATGACGACACGTGTGACGTTGATACCAGGGGACGGCATTGGACCGGAGATCACCGAAGCCGCGGTGCGCATCATCGACGCGGCCGGCGCCAATATTGAATGGGAGATCCAAGAGGCGGGGATGAAGGTCTTCGCGCAGCATAACAAGGCGGTGCCCGACTCCGTGCTGGAGTCGATCCGGCGGAACAAGACCGCGCTCAAAGGTCCGTTGACCACGCTGGTCGGCAAGGGGTTCGCCTCGGCCAACGTCACGTTGCGCAAGGAACTGGACCTCTACGCCAATCTGCGCCCGGTGCGCAACCTCGCCGGGATCCCGTCGCGCTACGAGAACATCGACCTGATCATCGTCCGCGAGAACACAGAGGACTTGTATGCCGGCATCGAACATGTGGTCGTGCCGGGGGTGACCGCCTCGATCAAGATCATCACCTCGCTGGCGTCGGAACGGATCGCGCGGTTTGCCTTTGAGTATGCGCGCCGCCGCCATCGTCGCAAGGTGACCGCCGTGCACAAGGCCAACATCATGAAGTTGACCGACGGACTATTCCTCGAGTCGGCGCGACGGGTGGCCGCCGAATACCCCGACATCGAGTTCGAGGATCAGATCGTCGACGCCCTCTGCATGAAGCTGGTCATGGACCCGCATCGCTTCGACGTGCTGCTGCTTTCGAACCTCTATGGCGACATCGTGTCGGACCTGGCCGCGGGGTTGGTCGGCGGTCTGGGTGTGGTCCCGGGCGCCAATTACGGCGATCAGTACGCGGTTTTTGAGGCCGTGCACGGATCGGCGCCGGACATCGCCGGCAAGGGCATCGCCAATCCGCTGGCGGTGCTGTTCTCCGCGATCATGATGTTGCGCCACCTCAACCGCGACGACATCGCCGACCGGATCAAGGACAGCGCCTTCGCGGTTATGAAGGCGGGTCGAGTGCGGACGCCCGATCTGGGCGGGCAGGCCACGACCGCCCAATTTGCCGATGCGATCATCGCCGAGTTGAAATAAGTCGCGCTTATTCGAGTTGCCATCGACCGTAGCTATCGGCATGGCATCACCCCTGCTTACATGGGGACCCGTGCGTCGCAGGCCGCGCGTAACTTGTTGCGGCGTAACGCGATGGTAACGTGGTCGCGAGTGTGTCCCCATGGCGCATGCAGCGGGATGCGCAATTTGGTGCCCGGCAGCGCAATGATCCGAAACCCGACTGACGTATTCCCGAACGCCGTTTGGCAGGAGACCGAGACCGACATGCAGAACGGACATCGAAACGGCAACAAGCCCAGCGATCCCCCCTTTGTCATCCGCAAGTCGCGCATCCATGGCTGGGGCGCCTACGCCACCCGGCGCATCCGCAAGGGTCAGCGCATCATCGAGTACATCGGCCAGCGCATCTCGCACGAAGAGGCGGAGGAGCGCTACGATGAAGATGCGATGGAGAACCCCACGACCTATCTGTTCACGGTCGACGAAAAGGTGGTCATCGACGCCACCCGCTGGGGCAACCGCGCCAAGTACATCAATCACTCCTGCGATCCCAATTGCGAGTCGGTCAACGAGGATGGTCGTATCTTCGTGGAGGCGCTGAAGAACATCCAGCCGGGCGCGGAACTGACCTATGATTACCATCTGGAGTGCGATGGCCCCTACGGCAAGCAGTGGCGCAAGCGGTACGCGTGCAAATGCGGCGCGCGCATCTGCCGCGGCACGCTGCTGACGCCGCCGCGCAAGAAGAACAACGGCAACGGCAACGGAAATGGGAAGCGTCGGGGGAAGGCGCCAAAGAGATCACGGCGTTAGCGCATTGTTGGCTTGACGCGACGATTGCAGGGCGGCGACAGGCCGCCCTGCCTTTTTTTGTGTCTTGGTTGCGGCCGCGCCATCGGCTAACTTCGGCGCATGGCCAAAGACCCTTCGCCCGCCAAAAAGGGCACCAGCAAGCCAATCCACAAACCCGAACGCCCGGCCGCGGCGGGACTGTCCTTTGCCGACCGGATCGCCCTGCACCCATTGCGCTGGGCGATTATCGCCTATGGCGTTCTGACCGTGATCTTCTTCTCCAATGCGCTCTTTTTCCCGGGACGAATGATCTACGGCACGGACACGATGTCGGCCGGGGTGTTCTTCCGGACTTTCTACGCCGACTTCTGGCAGGAGCATTTCCGCATGCCGCTGTGGAATCCCTACATCCACGCGGGCCTGCCATTTGTCGACGCGATGCACGGCGACATCTTCTACCCGGCCGCCATCCTGCAGATCATCCTGCCGGTGACCTATGCGCTGGGGTTCAAGCTCATCCTGCACATCTTCCTGGCCGGCGTGTTCATGTTCCTGTTTCTGCGCGCGCAGGGGCGCAGCGACCAGGCGTCGTTCATTGGCGGCCTGCTCTACATGTTCACCCCGTGCCTGGTGTCGCTGTTCTATCCGGGGCATGACGGCAAAGTCTATGTGACCGCGCTCACGCCCCTGGCGTTCTTGATGGTTCACCGCGGAGTGACCACGCGACGGATTCCCTGGTTTCTTGGCTTCGGGCTGGTGTATGCGCTGATGATTCTGACGGCGCATGTGCAGATGTCCTACTACGCCGCCTGGGGGCTGGGGGCCTACTTCATCTTCCTGCTCTGGGATCAGTACCGTTTCCAACCGGCCAAGATTGCCGCGCCGGTCGGCGCCTTCGCCATTGCCGTCGCGCTGGCGGTGGGCGCCGCCGCCATGCAATGGATGGCTCCCTATCAGTACCTCAACAAGCACTCGCAGCGCATTCAGCACAGCGAAGGCGGCGGCTATGAATGGTCGTCCTCCTGGGCGATGCACTCAGAGGAAGCGCTGTCGCAACTAAACCCCGCTCTGCCCGGGGCGAACCTGGCCACCGAACCGGCGACCTACTGGGGCGACAATCCGTTCAAGCTGAATTCCGAGGCGGTCGGTGTGATGGCGGTGATGCTCGCGCTCGTCGCGATTCTCGTTGCCCGCTCGCCGATGATGTGGTTTTTCGCCGGGCTCTCGATCGTCGCGCTCCTCCACGCGCTGGGCGATTCCACGCCCGTGTTTCGATTGTTCTTCGAGTTCGTGCCCGGGGTGAAGAAGTTTCGCGCGCCCTCGATGATCTGTTTCCTCTTTGCCTTCTCGTGGGTCGTCATGGCGGCGCGGGCGCTGGATGTGCTCGGACAGTTCCGCGGACAGCCGTCGGCGACGGGCAAAAAGGCGAAAGACCCGATGAACACGATGATGATCGTGGCCTTCGCCTATTCGGCGATCGCCATCATCGGACTGATCGGCGGCTCGACGTTCATGAGCGGCTGGTTGTCGCTGACCGGCGGCGCCCTCACGACCGAGAAGGCGATGGCGATCACCAACAACGAGAATCACGTCCGCATCGGCTTCCTGATCGGCCTGGTCGTCGTGTGGGGACTGGTCGGGCTGTTCCGGTTGCGTCGCGGCGGCTCGTTGGGCACAACCGGGCTGACCGCCGGACTGTCGGCGCTGGCGGTGCTGCCGCTGTGGCAATTCGACGCGCGCTTTGTCGAAACGATCACCCCCGCGCAGGTTAACCAGTTCTACGGCGAGCGTCCGATTCTCGGCCTCATCCGCGGCAACGCCCCGAAGCAGCCGTTCCGGGTGCTGAATTTGCCTCGCACGTTGGAGGACAACTACCTGGCGCTGCATGGCATCGAAGAGCTCTCCGCCACCGCCATGCATGGCAACCATCTGCTCTTGCATGACAACTTTGTCGGACGGCATGATGCGTCCCCGGCGCTGATGACCAACCGCGCCACGCGCAACCTCTTAAACACCGTGTTCATTGTCTCGCCACAACAGGGAAACGAGGCGGGATTGACGCTGGTCGGGCAGACGCAGGGGTTGTACCTGTATCGCAACGAGGACGCGTTGCCGCGCGCGGCGGTCTTCTACCAGTACGAGGTGGAGCCGGACTCCAACGCCACCTTGGCGCGCCTGCGCGATCCGGCGTTCCCGTACCGGAGCCGCCTCATCCTCGACCAGGCGCTGAGCCAATTGCCGCCCAGCGAAGCGAGCGCGTCGGAGGCGCCGTTTACCCCCGCGCGGGTGATCGAATGGGATGTCGATCGCTTTGTGGTCGAATACACCGCCGACCGCGACGGGATTCTCTGGCTGTCGGAGAATTACTACCCCTGCTGGCACGCCACCGATGAGAATGGGCAATCGCTGCCGATTTACCGCGCCGATTATGCGTTCCGCGCCGTGGAGGCCAAGGCCGGCACGCACCGGGTGACCTTTGCGTTCCATAACAAGGTCTTCTCGATGTCGGTCTGGATCTCGCTGGTCTGCGGCGTGATTCTGCTGGCGGGAACCGTGTGGGCGGTCCGCACCGGTTCGACCACCCTCAACGCCATCGACCACAAACCGAGCCCGGCACACGTCAAATGACGGACCGCAACGACTTCCGACCGTTCGTCGCGCCAACCGAGTCACTCGCTGAGTTCACCGTCAAGTCGGCGGTCGCCGGCGTCATCTTCGGCGTGCTGTTCGGCGCCGCCAACACGTACCTCGGGTTGAAGGCGGGCCTGACGGTTTCAACCTCGATTCCGATCGCGGTCATGACCATTGCGATGTTCCGCGCTTTTCGGATGGCCGGCGGAAGATCGACCATTCTTGAGCACAATCTCTCGCAGACGATCGGCTCGGCATCGTCATCCCTGGCCTCCGGCACCATCTTCACTATCCCGGCGCTGTATCTCTGGGGCGTGGCCCCGTCCTTCCTGTACATCTCCCTGTTGGCCTTGCTGGGCGGGGTGCTGGGGACGGCGATCATGATCCCGTTGCGCCAGTATCTGATCGTGCAGGAGCACAAGAATCTTCCTTACCCGGAAGGGACCGCCTGCGCGGAGGTCCTCGAGAGCGCGGAGGGTCATGGCGCGCAATCGCGACCGCTGTTTCTCGGAATGGCACTGGCGGGGATCTACGAATTCGGTCTTGGATTCTTGCGCCTGTGGAAGGAGTCGCCGCGTACCGGGATCATCGGTCTCCCGAAGGCCGAGGTGGGCCTGGAAGCGTCACCGGCGCTGCTGGGAGTCGGCTTCATTCTCGGCCCGCGGATTGCCGCGGTGATGGTCGCCGGCGCGGGGTTGTCCTGGGTCGTGCTGATCCCGATCCTCCATTGGTATGGCACCACGCTGACGGCGCCGCTCTTTCCGGAGACCGCTAAACTGCTGCCGGACATGACGACTCAGGAAATCTGGGGGAAATACATTCGCTATCTCGGCGCCGGGGCGGTGGCGATGGCCGGCATCATGACCATCATCAAAGCCGTTCCAACCATGGTGCAGTCATTCAAACTGGGATTGCGCGGGCTCCGTCACGGAACGGCGGGCGACACATCCCGACCGCGCACCGAGCGCGATTTGTCGATGCGGATCGTCCTCGGGCTGGTGCTGGCGATCGCCGCGGCGATCGTGTTTATCCCGCATCTGGTCGGCGGATTCGAGACCATCGCCGCACGAATCGTCGTCGCGCTGGCGATCTGCATCTTCGCCTTCTTCTTCGTGACCGTCTCGTCGCGCATCGTTGGCCTGATCGGTGTCTCGTCGAATCCGGTCTCGGGCATGACGATCGTGACCTTGCTGGGCACCTCGTTCGTGTTTTACCTGCTCGGTTGGACCGATGGGCTCGGGCAGATGACGGCGCTGTCAATCGGCACCGTCGTGTGCGTCGCGTCATCGATTGCCGGTGACATGTCGCAGGATTTGAAGACCGGCTATCTGGTCGGCGCGACCCCTTACAAGCAACAGTTGGGCGAATTCATCGGCGCGATCACGTCGGCCTGGGGCGTGGCGTACGCGGTCGACGTGCTGCATCACGCTTATGGGTTTGGCACGGTCGCGCTGCCGGCGCCGCAGGCGATGCTGATGAAGACGGTGATCGAGGGTGTGCTTTTCGCGCAGCTGCCGTGGACGCTGGTCTTCATCGGGGCGGGCTTCGCGCTGCTGGCCGCGCTGCTGCGCATCCCCGCGCTCCCGTTTGCCGTCGGGCTCTACCTGCCCCTGACCACCATGACCCCGATCTTTGCCGGCGGCCTGGTCCGCTGGCTGGTGGACCGTCGCGGCCGGGCCAACGGCGACAGCGGCGATCGCGATCGTGGTGTCCTGCTGGGATCGGGATTCATCGCCGGGGTCGGACTGGTGCGCGTGGGGCTGGCCGCCTGGATTTATTTTGTCGGCCTTCCGGAAGGGATCGGTGAAGAATGGGCCGGCTCCTTCTCCGGCTGGCTGGCGTTGGCCTTGTTTGGGTTCCTCGCCTGGACGCTGTGGCGCCCGGGACGGAAGACGGCCTGAGCCTTCGGCCGCATCAGTTTCGCTGTCCTGTCGCTCTGAGTCTTTCCGTCGATATCGGTGAAAAAACGGGCGGCACCGCGGGGTTCGCGAGGCCGCATGACGGTTCCGGGCTCAGCCCCGGATCACCTTGCTCACAATATCCCGTCGCAGGATCAGGCCGGCTAATCGGCCATCCTCATTGATGACCGGAATGCGGCGGATGTTGCGGAAGAGCATGAGCGCCGCCACCTCGACAATCGGCGTGTCCTCGGTGGTGGTGTAGAGGCGGGTGGTCATGATGTCTTTGACTTTGATCTCATCCTCGCGGCGCAGGAGATCGTCGAACGGCTCCGTGTCGGGGGACAGCGACAGATTCTGGATCAGCGATTCGAAGTTGGGGAGGGCGGCCTTGATCAGGTGTCGCTCCGAGATCATGCCCACCGGCTTGCCTTCGGCGTCAACCACGGGCATGCCCGACACCTTGTAGCGATAGAGTTTGTTGGCGACGTCCTTGAGCGAATCGTCGGGCGAGACGGTCACCACGTCGCGGTGCATCAGGTCGCGCACGGTCAGTTGCTTGCGGATGGTCAGCCCGGTCTCCCAGATCACGCGGACCAGCGCCTCGGCATTCGGAGCGCTGATCAACTTGCCAAGGATCTGCTCATCGCGGGCCAGTTGGGCCAGCCCGGAGAGGGTTTGCAGGTACAGCTGCGCGATATTGCGCGGCGTCAGCAGCAGGCAGACCACATGCAGCGGACGGCCATCGGGGGTGGGCGCTTTGATGCCCTTCTTGGAGATGCCGATGGCGACCAGCATTTCCTTGACCAGATCGGTCCGGGCATGGGGGAAGGCAAAACAGCGTCCGAAGGAGGTGTTCTCAATCTCCTCACGGTCGGCGATGGAGGCGAGGACGCCGCCGCGGTCGATCTCCGGATACTTCCGGACGACCAGGTCCATCAGCTCGGAGATGGCTCCGGCCTTCGACTCGGCGCGCAGGTCGGGCGCGACCAGCGCCGGATCCAACATGGCTGCCAAACGCATGGGAATTATGCCTCCACCAATTTCGGCGCGGTCCGCTCGATGACCGTCGGGGCGGCGAACCCGCCGGAGACGATAAACTTGACCGCCTCTTCGGTTGTCATCGCCAGATCAAACACCTCGGATTCGGGAACCAGCACGACAAACCCGGTGACCGGCGTGGGTGTCGACGGCACAAAGACCGCCACCATCTGCTCTTCGGCGGCGCCGGCGCGCACCCGCGGCCTCGACGACACAAACCCGACCGTGTACAGCCCCGGCCGCGGGTATTGAATCATGACCGCGCGGCTGAAGGCCTTGCGCTCGGTCGACGTGATCGCCTCAAGCAACTGCTTGGCGGCGGTGTAGACCGCCCGCACCAGCGGCGTGCGGACAAAGATCAGTTCGCCCAGTCCGAAGAGACGCGACCCCAGCACATTCCGGGCAATCACACCCACCAGAAAGATCAGAAGCAGTGTCGCCAACAGCCCCATTCCCGGAATCTGATGCTGCAGATACCGGGCCAGGATCGGGGACAGCAGGCCATCGACTTTCTGGAAAAGGAAATACAGGACATAAACCGTCACCGTGACCGGAACAACGACCAGCACGCCGGACACGAAGACACGTTGCAGTGTGCGGAGAATCTGACGGCCCCACGGGCGCGCCGCTGGAGGGTCGCTGTCCATGACCTGTGCCCTTGTGAGGGCTGGCACACAAATACACACCCCCGGCAACGTCTGTCAAGACGTAACGGGGGCGCGACGGCTACTCGAAGAGCGGCGGCTTGGGGGAGTCGCCGGGGGCGGGTGGAGTGGGGGCGGCCGGCGCGGTGACGGCGGGCGCGCCGTAGGCGGCCGCGCGCAGGCGCAGGAACACCTTGGTCCAGACCAGTGAGTCAAAGGTCCCGAAGTAGGCGCCCACCAGGATCACAAACGGCGCCAGCACCAGGATGCCGTAGACGATCGCCAAGGGCTTGCTCACCGCCCAGATGCCGATCGCCGGCAACATCAGGACCAGCCCGATTCCCATCAGACCGATTCCCACCGCGATGGCGATGGCCAGCTTGATGAGCAGCACCGTGACCGTCGGCTGCCATTCGCTCTTCACCAGCGACCAGCCCTCGCCGATTGACTCGATCACCCCGCGGTCTTCGAGGACGACATACCGTTCGGCGTAGGCCCAGACCACCACCACCGCGGCGATCCCGAAGAAAAAGAGCGGAATGGCCGGTAGCAGCGAGAGAACTCCCAACGGCACTGAGATGGCGAAGATGGCGACTTCGAGCAGGATCAGGATGACGACGAAGGAGAACATGATCAACCATTGGGTAAGCGTCACACCCAGCATCGGCCAAAAGCGTTTCAGGCCGAAGTCCCAGCCGCCGGAGAGCGTATGCGCCCCGCCGGTCTCA
This sequence comes from bacterium, assembly GCA_035559435.1. Lineage (NCBI taxonomy): Bacteria > bacterium. The sequence goes on along the minus strand of DATMBC010000050.1, from coordinate 50,775 downwards.
ATCTGGTAGGCGTTGTAGATGAGCGCGGACTTGGAAATGGTGTGCAGAGTGATAATGATCACGCCCACCACAAATCCCACGAGCAGGATCATCGCCAGCGCGGCAAGGATCCAGGCCTTGATCTCGTCAATCCGTTCCAGCCCGCCGCCGCTGTCGCCGGGGATCTGCAGTCCGCCGCCGGCGCCGCCGGCAAACAGGCCAAACAGCCAGAGATACTTGTAACGCCAGGCGATGGCGAACGAATCGCGGATGATCTCGGAGATCGGGAGCGTGGTCATGCCGGCCCTCCTGGCGGCGAAGTGCGCCCACAAGGACTCGAACCTTGGACCCGCTGATTAAGAGTCAGCTGCTCTACCAACTGAGCTATGGGCGCAGAACGGACAACAAAACGCGGTGCAAGAAAACGGGATTGACCGCCCGAGGTCAACCGCTTTCACGGAGGGCGCGGCCTACCGCTTGCAGGGATGGGGGCAATTCGTCGGGTATGGGTAACAGTCGGCGGCTTCGCAGAACGCCTGCGGCGCGCCGCGGAAGGCCACCTCAATCAGTCGCACCACATCGACCACATCGGTCGTGCCGGTGCAATCGACATCGGTCAGTGGGGCCGGCTGGTAAATGCAAAGGGGCGGATCGGCCCCGCGGAATGCCGCACTGACGGTGAGGACCACATCCTGCACGCCTATCAATCCATCGCCTGAGGCATCACCCATGCCGCAGGGAAACCAATCGACAAAACCCAGCATGCACATCGAGTTTGCGTCAACGGCCCGCTCGCCGGCGATCCACTGCGACGGCGCGGTCAGGTGCGTCGAATCGGGGTTCAACACGAGGTCATCGGTCACGAAAGTCGCCACACAGGGGATCGAGTCTGCCACGCCAGTTTGCGCCGCGCGAACCGCAGTCAGATAGGGATATGGATCACCCGGAGCATGGGCCATGCCCGACGGCAGACGGCCGACAGTTATGCCGACCTGATCTGACACGGACCATGATTTCATCCGGCAGATTAGTCGATTGAGGAGATCCCCGAATTCCTGGGCCGCTGCCGCGCTTTGGGCATCGGCCTCTCCGAGCATCAGGACAAAGTCCAGCCGGTTGATGACATGCCCATCCGCTTCCAGCGTGGCCGCCGCCGTATTGTAGACGGCCTCCAGTTGATCGACCAACAGCCCGGTCGAATCGGGATGCCACTCGACGCCTAGACGCGTGCCGTTGAACGCGAACTTCACGATCGCCAGGGAATCGAAGGCGTTTTCGGACTGAAGCAGGTCCGTGGTGTGTCGGCCAAGCCCCAATTCCGGTCCGCCGCCGCTGACATATCCGCCGAAAACCGCTCCGGTCGGGTCGGTTTGGGGCTGCAGGGGCACAAAGCCGTTGGATGAGAGTCGCAGAGCAGGATTGGCGATGGCCGCGAACGTCCCCTCTTCATACCAGAAGCGCACATCGGCCTGCGGCGCCTGTTGCTGCGGCGTGAGATCGGCGACGTTGGCGCCATATCCCACTGCGTGAGCGTCGCCGGCCACAACGATGACGACATAGCTGGCCGCCGATGCCGTATTGGCGGCCAGAACGGCGCAAAACGTCGCAACGAGAACCTGCGCCGCCAGCCGGCGGCACTCGGTCAATCGAACGATCTTCATAGGCCTCGACTTACTCGGGGATGCCGAGATGGTCCAGGATATAGGCGAACTCGAAGGCGATGTCTTTCAGGTAGTCGTACCGTCCGGTCGCGCCCATGTGCCCGGCGCCCATCTCTACCTTAAAAACTAAGTCGTTCCGGTCGGTTTTCAAAGCGCGAAGTTTGGCCACAAACTTCGCCGGTTCCCAATACCCGACACGGGGATCGTTCAGCCCGGCGTCGATCAGCATGTGGGGATAATCCTGCGCCCGGACATTGTCGTAGGGCGAATACGACAGCATGTAGTTGTAGAATTCCCTGTTCTTCGGATTGCCCCATTCATCAAACTCGATGACCGTCAGGGGAATGGACTCGTCAAGCATGGTGTTGATCACGTCGACAAACGGCACACTGGCAAAGATTACCCGGAAGAGGTCGGGGCGCATGTTGGCCACCGCACCCATCAAAAGCCCGCCGGCGCTGCCGCCAAAGGCCGCCAGGCGGTCGGCCGCGGTGTACTTGGCGGCAATCAGGTGCTCGGCGCAGGCGATGAAGTCGGTGAATGTGTTCTTCTTCTTGAGCAACTTGCCGTCGTCATACCAGGCGCGCCCCATCTCGCCGCCGCCGCGCACATGGGCGATGGCGTAGATCACGCCGCGATCCAGCAGACTCAGACGATTGGACGAAAACGTCGGGTCGCTGGTGGCTCCGTAGGCGCCATAACCATACAACAGCAGGGGAGAGGAACCATCCAGCGGCGTCCCTTTTTTGTAGACCAACGAAATCGGAACCTTCACGCCGTCGGCGGCGGTGGCGAAGATGCGCTCCGACTGGTATTGCGCGCGGTCATACCCGCCGCGCACCTCATATTCCTTCTTCAGTTCGCGCGCCCGGGTGGTCATGTCGTAATCGAAGACCGACCGCGGCGTGACCAGCGAATTGTAGGTGAAGCGCACCACGTTGGTGTCGAATTCGGGATTGGCCGCGCCGAAGAAGGTGTAGACCGGCTCGGGGAACTCCACGTAGTGGAAATTGCCGGTGGTCAGATCGATGATGCGCATCTTCGGCAGGCCATTCTCCCGCTCATAGACCACCATGTGGCCGGCAAAGCACTCGACCTCGTCGACCTTCACGTTCTCGCGGTGCGGCAGAAACTCGGACCAGTTGGCCACGCCGGGGTTGTCGATCGGCGCGAAGACGACCTTGAAATTCCGGGCGCCGTCGTTGGTCACGATGTAGAACCGGTCGCCGCGGTGGTCGACCGAGTATTCGACATCGGGGCGACGCGGCGCGATGACCTTCCACTCGCTGTCGGGGGCATCGCTGCGGATGTAGCGGTACTCGCTGGAACTGATGCTGCCGAGGCCGAGCAGGAGATACTGCCGGCTTTTGGTCATGGCGATGTCCATGTAGAAGGACTCATCAGCCTCCTCATAGACAAGTTTGTCGTCGCTGGGAGGAGCGCCGAGGGTGTGCTTCCACAGTCGATAGGGACGATGCGCCGGGTCGAGGGTCGTGTAAAACAACGTTTTGTTGTCGGCGGCCCACTTCACGCCGTAGGTGTTGGGGATGGCATCGGCAAGATTCTGGCCGGCGGCCAGGTCGCGGATGTGGATGGTGTACTCTTCCGCGCCGTTGGTATCGACCGAGTAGGCGAGCAGGCGGTGATCGGGGCTCACTTCAAAAGCGCCGACGTCGAAATGCTCAAACCCCTCCGCCTCCTTGTTGACGTCCAGCAGAATTTCCTCCGGCGCTTCCAGCGACTTGTGTTTGCGGCAATGGATCCGGTACTGCTTGCCTTCCTCGGTGCGGGTATAGTAGAAGTAATCGTCCCGCCGTTCCGGCACATCGAGGTCGGTCTCGACAATCCGCCCCAGCATTTCCTGATAGAGCTTCTCCTGCAGGGGTTTGGTGTGGGCGGTTTTCGCCTCCATGTATTTGTTTTCCGCCTCGAGGTAGGCAATCACCTCGGGGTTGGATTTGTCGCGCAGCCAGAAGTAGTTGTCGACACGGACCTGGCCGTGGATGGTGTCGACCTTGGGGATGATCTTGGCGACCGGCGGTGTGGGTTCGGATTGGGCCTGGGACTGATTCATGGGAACGATTGTGATCACGGCCGCAAGCAGGGCGGCGGTGATGGCCACGCGGCATTCCTTTCGGCTGCGCATGAAGGGCTCCTGGTGGTTCTTGCTGCGGTTTGCCAAAAACACGGAAGGCGGCGTCCGCACACCGAACGCCGCCCGGAGATTTCCGAGTTCAGTTTCCGCTAACGCAGATTCTTCTCTTTGAACAGCACATGCTTGCGCACCTTGGGATCGTACTTCATCAGCTCCAGCTTCGTGTCCCCTTTGCGCTTGTTGCGCGTGGTGACATAGAAGTAGCCGGTGCCGGCGGTGCTTTCCAGCTTGATCTGTTCGCGTTTCGACTTGGCCATGACTGGACCTGCCTTCAAGTTTCACCCGGCGCAAGCCGGGCAGACAATAAGTATAACCGATACAATCCCGTTCTGCCAGCCCATTTCACCGGCCGGGGAGCAAAAGGGCAAAGATCGTCCTGAGTCGTTGCGTATCAACACGATCCGGCAATCGGGCCGGATGCCAATCGAGGAGCCAGGCCTGCGTCGACGCAAGTTTCTAGCCATCACCGGCGGCACAATGGGGGCGCTGGGCCTGACCGGCTTCAGCGTTCGTTGCGCCTTCTCCGCGCCGCCTTATCAAGGTCCGGTGAGCGATCACTTTGACGGCAAGCGGTTTCTCAATCCCGATCCGAAGCCGATGGCCGGTGGCGGATCGATGCTCAAGTGGATTCTGAACCGTGAGCCGGGCCACTGGAATGATTGGACCGAAGTTGCGCCGCAACCGCCGCCGCCGGAGCGTGTCGGCGCCGGGCAGTTGCGCGTGACCTTCATCAATCATGCGACGGTCCTGTTGCAACTCGACGGCCTGAATATTCTCACCGATCCGATCTGGGCCGAGCGCGCCAGTCCCTTCACCTGGATGGGACCGAGGCGGCACAAGGCGCCGGGGATCGCGCTTGATGCCCTGCCGCCGATCGATGTGGTGCTGGTCAGTCACAATCATTACGACCACATGGATCCGGTGTCGCTTCAGACACTCCAGACGCTGCACCACCCACGCACCATTGTCACCCTGGGCAACCGTGCGTTTCTTGAGCCGCTGGGGATTCCCATCGCCGCCGAGTTGGATTGGTGGCAGACCGTTGACCTGAGTCCGGGGGTGCGGTTGCACTGTGTTCCCGCGCAGCACTTCTCCGGACGCGGCTTTTGCGATCGCAGCGCGACATTGTGGGCGGGGTTTGTGCTGGAGTCGATGGCCGGGAATGTCTACTTCGCCGCCGACACCGGCTGGGGGCCGCATCTGGAGGACATCGGGCAGCGTTTCGGGCCGTTCCGTCTCGCGCTTCTGCCGATCGGCGCGTTCCGTCCGCGCTGGTTCATGTCGCCGGTGCACATCAGCCCGGAGGAGGCGATCAAGGTACACAGACTGGTGCGCGCGGCCGTGACGGTGCCGATCCACTATGGCACCTTCCATCTGGGCGACGATGGCGAGACCGAGCCGGTCGAAGTCCTCCACGCCGCGCTGGCACAGGAACCCGACCCCAAACCCGACTTCTGGGTGCTCGCCCATGGCGAAGGGCGGGAGGTGGGGATGATCGCGCCGGTTGCGTCCTAACAGCCCAGATTCTGTGAGTCGTGGGAAGAAATCCTTGGAGTAGGTCTACTGAACTAAGCGGCCGTCTTGCGCCGTCGTGGCGTGCTGCGCCTCCTGGCGCCAGCCCGGGCAAGCTCTTCCTTTCTGGACTTCGCCCATGCCTTGATCTGCCGTTCCCGACGCATGGCGCTTCCCTGGTCCGGGTGCTTTTCGGTGTGCAGGAGCGACACCGGCCGCCGCTGGGCGGTGTACCGCGCGCCGCGTCCCTTGTTGTGCTTTTCCAGCCGGGCGTCGACATCATCGCTGATGCCGGTATAGATCGACCCGTCCGCGCAACGGACCAGGTAGACAAACCAAGGCTTGCGGATTTTCACCATCGGCCGCCCCCACAACCTGCACCGCACAAGCCGATGCCTGCCCAAAGCCAGCGGAGAGGCCGGGATTCGAACCCGGGAGTGGGTGTTAGCCCACTAACTGCTTAGCAGGCAGCTGCCTTAAGCCAGCTCGGCCACCTCTCCGGTATGCGGACGTCGCACGGCCGTGGCCCTTGCGGCCCGACCGTGCGACCAAACGTCACATAATACGGCCTCGCCGATCCAATTGCCAGTCTCCCGTGCGGCTGCCGGCGGGTCGCAGACGCTCTTGGAGGGTGGCGAAAATCGCCACTGAAAAAGTCCAGAATTTCTTGACACGGCCGCGGAGACCGGATTAAATCGGTGTTGCACCAGACACACGGAACTGTGTCTGCGACCTTTCAAACGAAAACATCGTGCTTATGCAGGCGCCCGAATCTCCGGGCAGGCCGCAGGCGCAATGACATGAGTGACGAGATAACGGAAGGCCAGGGGCTGACCGGGGGCGACTCCCAAGCACCTCGTTCCACACCCGCCGGAGAACCGGTGGGGCCGGAGGTGCGCCGTGTTCCGCCGACGGAACGTGGGGCGGTGGCGGCGCCAGTGCCGGTGCCGCCGCGTCCGGAGAAAAAGGCCGATGGTCTGCGGCGCACCGCCGCCGCCGAGGAATCTGACACCAACATCTGGCGCTATTCGCGCCGGGACTTCTTCGCCAAGCTGGGCTGGCTCTCGGTCTTTTCGTTTCTCGGCGTGATGCTGATCGGCACGCTGCGTTACATGTTTCCGCGCGTGCTTTTTGAACCGTCGCCGATCTTCCGCGCCGGATTCCCGGAGGAGTATCTGCCCGGCACCGTCTCCACCAAGTGGATGAAGGATTTCCGTGTCTGGGTGGTGCGCGAAGGAAACCGGATCTACGCCCTCTCGGGAATCTGCACGCATCTGGGTTGCACTCCGCGCTGGCTGGAGAAGGAAGACAAGTTCAAGTGCCCCTGCCACGGTTCCGGGTTCTACCGCACCGGGGTCAACTTCGAGGGTCCGGCGCCGCGGGCGCTGGAGCGGGTCAAGATTTCCCGCGCCGAGGATGGCACGATCCTGATCGACAAGTCGATCAAGTTCCTGTACGAAAACGGCGGCTGGGACAATCCCCAGTCGTATCTGAGCGTTTAGCCCTGCACGAAAGACGGGTCGCGCATGCCGCTTGCGGATCTCAAAAAGTCGGTCACCAAATCGCCGGTCTGGAAGTCGGTCTTCCGGCACGACTACAAGGACACCGAGCGCAACCGCTACCTGCAGATTCTCTCCAATATCTGGCTGCACCTGCATCCGACCAAGATATCACGGCACGCGGTCGAGGTGCGCTACACCTGGGGGATGGGTGGGATTTCCTTCTTCATCTTCCTGGTGCTGACGGTGACCGGCGTGGTCCTGATGTTCTACTACCGGCCGACCGACCAGTACGCCTACTACGACATGAAGTACCTGATGAACGATGTCCCGTTCGGGGCGTTCATCCGCAACATGCACCGCTGGGCGGCGCATGCGATGGTCATCACCGTCTGGCTGCACATGCTGCGTGTGTTCATGACCGGCTCCTACAAGCCGCCGCGCGAATTCAACTGGGTGATCGGCGTGATCCTGCTGGTGCTCACCCTGCTTTTGTCCTTCACCGGATACCTGCTGCCGTGGGACCAGCTGGCGATCTGGGCGGTCACGGTTGGCACGAACATGGCGCGGGCCACCCCGCTTTTGGGACATGAGGGTCCCTTGGGGCCGCAGATCGGCATGAAGCCGGACAACGATGTGCGCTTCCTGCTTCTGGGCGGCACACAGGTCGGGCCGCCGGCGCTCTTGCGATTCTATGTCCTGCATTGCGTGTTCCTGCCGGTGGCGATCGGGATCTTCATGATTGTGCACTTCTGGCGCATTCGCAAAGACGGCGGGATTTCCGGGCCGACGGGGAAGGTGTAGGGGGCGGTAGCGGATGGCATCGGTGTGTGGGAACAACGCGGCCCGGCGGGCGGCCAATGCAATCGGCGAGTGACGACAGGGTAGGTTGAGAGCATGCATCAACTCTGGGACATCGTCAGCAAGGGTGACAACATTCCGATTGTCATCATGCTTTTCCTCGTCGCCTTCTATGTCTGGTGGGGGATGAAGCAGGCGTTGCGCAACGACGCCAGTCTCGAAAAGACCGGCGCGCTGCCGGTGCCCGACAAGGTGCATGTCTGGCCCTTCCTGGTGCGGATCGAATTTCTGGCCGCGATCGTGGTCATGGCGCTGTTGACGGTGTGGTCGATCTTCATCAACGCGCCGCTGGAAGAAGCGGCCAATCCGACCCGCACCCCGAACCCATCGAAGGCGCCCTGGTATTTCCTCGGCCTGCAGGAAATGCTGGTCTACTTCGACCCGTGGATTGCCGGCGTGGTGCTGCCCAGTCTGATCATCGTCGGGCTGATGCTGATACCCTATATCGACATTAACCCGCAGGGCAACGGCTACTATTCCTACAAGCAGCGCAAGTTCGCCATCTGGACCTACATGTTCGGGTTCATCGTGCTGTGGGTGATCCTGATCTTCGTCGGCACCTTCCTGCGCGGTCCGGGGTGGTACTTCTTCTGGCCCTGGCAGACCTGGGATCCGCACAAGGTGGTGGCGTTGACCAATGTCGATTTGCATGAGCTCTTCGGCATCCACGACAAGACGATCGCGCTCATCTTCGGGTTTGTCGTTGTGGGCGGCTACTTCGCTCTGGGTCCGCTCTTTTGGCTGTGGAAGCGCAAGTCGATGCCGGTCCTGGAGAAGATGGGGCTGGTGCGCTACGCCATCGTCTCTTTCCTGTTTCTGTCAATGATGGCGCTGCCGATCAAGATGCTTCTGCGCTGGACCCTGAACATCAAGTACGTGTGGGTGACGCCCTGGTTTAACGTCTGAGACCCGGCATGAGTGAGCACACGCCCCCGATGCGCCGCACCGAGATTCCGGTCGAAAAACGCCCCTATGGCGTGTACTTCTTTGTCTTCGCGCTCGTCCTCGCGCTGGGCACGCTTTGGGCGGTGGCCGATGAGGTGATCGTCCGGCGGCCATGGAAGGACTGGCAGCGCCGTTTCAATGAATACGAATACAGCATGATCGCGGCGCGCCGCGATTCGCTGGCGGCCGCGCTGGAGCAGGCCGAGCAGACGGCCGATCCGTCGCAAACCCGCGCCGGGCTTCAGCAGCAGCTGAATGCGATGCGCGCGGCGCTGGCGGACAACAATCAGTACCATGCGCTGCAGACGGAGCTGAAAGACCGCGATTTTGATCTGTTCAAGGTCAACCGCGAGTACCAGTTCACCAAGAGCACCTACGACGAAAAATTCTACTTCTATACCGAAGCCAAACACGCCGGGCACGATTACGGCGAACTGGAGCGGGAGACCGAGTCGCTCAAGCGGGTGATGGACTCGCTTCTGCCGATCATCCGGGTCAAGGCCGCCGGGCGCGATTCGATCCAGCATACCATCGACGCCCTCGAGGGGCCGATTGATTCGCTGGCGGGATTGATTCAGGGGAAGACGCAGGAGATTGCCAAACTGGACGAGCGGCTGGCGGCGATCAAAAGCCGGCCGATCAAAGTCAAGCAGGTCATCCTGCCCGACTATGAACCCAACGAGTTTGGGAATCCGATCATCCGTGTCGACCGCTGCATGACCTGCCATGTCGGCATCGACAAGCCCGAGTTCGCCGGCGCGCCGCAGCCGTTTGCCGCCCATCCGCGCATGGATGAGTACTTCAAGAATCACCCGGTCGAGAAGTTCGGTTGCACACCCTGCCATGATGGCCAGGGACCGGCGCTGACCGAGGCGGACGCGCATGCGCCCAAGAAATACTGGGACCACCCGATCCTGGCCGCGCACATGCGCGAGGCGGGCTGTCAGAAGTGCCACCAGAACCGCATCTGGCTCAACCACGCCGAGAAACTGACGTTGGCGCAGGAAAAGGTGCGACGCTGGGGCTGCTTCGGATGCCACGACATCGAGGGGTACAACCACCTGGCGAAAGTCGCGCCGCGCTTGGACAAAGTGAACGCGAAGGTCAGCGCCGAGTGGATGTTTGACTGGATCAAGAATCCGCGGCACTTCCGCCCCGACACGCGCATGCCCAATTTCCGCATGCCCGATTCGGAAGTGGTGGCGGTCACACATTATCTGCGCGCGGTGTCAAAGGATTCACCGGGCGAGAATTGGCCGACGTACCGCGCGACCGGCGATGCGCGCCGCGGGCTGGAACTCGTCCAGTCGGTCGGATGTCTGGGCTGCCATCAGATCGGCAACCTGGCGCAACAGGCCGGCGATGTTTCACGCGCCGCAAAAATCGACCACGGTCCCACCCTTTCGCGCATCGGCAACAAAGTCTCGGGGGCATGGCTCTACGGCTGGCTGAAAAACCCGCGCGCCTACAACCCCGACACGCGCATGCCCTCGTTGCGCCTGACCGACGCCGAAGCCGAGAACATCACCGCCTACCTGCTCACCCTGCGCGATCCCGCCTACACACCCACGCCGTCGCCGTCGCTGCCGTCTTCGGCGGAGGAACTGGCGCGGCAAGGCGAATACTGGATCCGCACCTATGGCTGCTTCGGATGCCATGAGATTCCGGGCATGGAGAAGGAAGGGAAGGTGTCGGTTGAACTGACCACCTTCGGCGCCAAGGATGTCACCGAGCTGGCGTTCGGCGACGCGACCGAATTGCCCGAGACCTGGGAAGCCTGGACCATGGGCAAGTTGACCGACTCGCGCCGCTACGAAACCAAGCAGGTGGTCCAGCGCATGCCCGATTTCGCCATGAGTGAGGAGGACGCGCAGCTGATCACGATGCTGTTGCGCTCCTGGGACGGGCGCAAGGTCTATGAGGATTATCGCGAAAAGCTGGACGACCGTCGCGAACGGTTGGAGGCGGGACGCACTCTCATCGATCATTACAACTGCACCGGCTGTCATGTGCTCGAGGGGCGCGGCGGCGACATCCGCGCCTACATTCCCGACAAGGGGTATCAGCCGCCGGTGCTCACGCCCGAAGGCGCCAAGGTGCAGTCGGACTGGCTGTTTAAGTTCCTGCGTGAACCCTATCCGATTCGTCCCTGGTTGCAGGTGCGCATGCCGACCTTCGGCCTGACCGCGGCGGAGATCACGGCCATCAATCAGTATTTCATGGCGTACAACGGGGTGATCGCGCCGTTCCATTATGTGAAGGTTGAGGACCTCGACCCGGCCTCGGTGCGGCGCGGCAAGGAGATCTTCGACGACTTGCAGTGCCTGTCCTGCCATGTCCTCTCCGAGGAGTCGCTGGCCCAGCGGGGCGCGTCCAGTCTGGCGCCGAACCTGGCGTTGGCCCACGAACGTCTGCGTCCCGACTGGATCATCGACTGGCTGACCGACCCGCAAAAGATCGATCCCGGCACCAACATGCCGTCGTTCTTCTATTCGGAAGGCGAGCGACTTTACGATGACGCCGATGAACAAATCCGGGCGCTGCGCGACTACCTGTTGACACTCAAACCGCTTTAGGAGACACGACCATACGGGACACGCGCGGCGCTCGCAGGATTGCGGCGCCGCGCGGCGTTTTGGGCTCTTGGATCGACACACTGGTTGGTGTAGATTGGCCACAAGGAGCAGACCATGAACTTCCTGGATGACATGAGATGGCGCGGGCTGGTGGTCGACATGACCCCCGGCTTGGAGGAGCACTTCCAATCCCAGACCGTGACCGGTTACATCGGCTTCGACCCGACCGCCGCCAGTCTGCATGTTGGCTCGCTTATGCAGATCATGAATCTGGCGCGCCTGCAGCGGGCCGGGCACCGTCCGATTGCCGTGGTCGGCGGCGGCACCGGCATGATTGGCGACCCCAGCGGCAAGGCCAACGAGAGGCCGCTATTGACGGTGGCGCAGGTGGAGGAGAACGCGGCGGCGATCCACCGCCAGTTGCAGAAGTTCCTCGATTTCGACTATGGCGCCAGCCGCGCGATCTTCGTCAACAACGCTGACTGGCTCAATTCGCTCAACTTCGTCGCGTTCCTGCGCGACATCGGCAAACATTTCTCGGTCAACGCCATGATCGGCCGCGAATCGGTGCGCCGGCGCCTGGAAAGCCAGGAGGGGATCTCCTTTACCGAGTTCTCCTACATGCTCTTGCAGGCGTACGATTTTCTCATGCTCCACGAACGGCACGGCTGCACCCTGCAAATGGGCGGCAGCGACCAGTGGGGCAACATCGTCTCGGGCGCCGATCTCATCCGGCGCATCCGCGGCGGGCAGGCCTTCGGGCTGGTCTCACCGTTGGTGACCACCGCGAGCGGAACCAAGTTCGGCAAGACCGAAGCGGGGACCGTCTGGCTGGATGCGTCGCGCACCTCTCCCTACAAATACTACCAGTTCTGGCTCAACACCGACGACAAGGACGTGGTTGACTACCTGAAGTTCTTCACCTGGTTGGACCAGAAGACCATCGGCGAGTTGGCCGAGGCGACCCGGAGCCGCCCCGAGGCGCGCGAGGCGCAGAAGGTGTTGGCGCGCGAGGTGACCCGGTTGACTCATGGCGATGATGCGTTGGCGCGCGCCGAGCAGGTCTCGAAACTGTTCTTCAGCGGCGAATTGGCGGAGTTGTCGGCCGCGGAATTGTTGGATGTCCTCGATGACGCCCCGTCCAGCGAGATCCGCCGCGCCGAAATCGACGGCAACCGGCTGGAGCTGGCCGCGCTCCTGCATCAGGCCGGAGTGGCCACTTCGAAGAGCGATGGCAAGCGGTCGATCGAGGGCGGCGGCATCTATCTCGGCGGCCGCAAGATCACCGACCGCGATTATGCCGTTTCGATGAGCGACAGCATCGAGGGCAAACTCTTCCTGCTACGCAAAGGGAAAAAGCAGTACCACGTGGTGCGGATCACCGATTAGGCGGGACCGCGACAGTTCTCATGCCGCCACCAGCGCACCGTGTCGCTTGACCGGCACAACCGACGTCGTGTCGATCGCGGCGCACGCGGCCAGATCGGCGCCGAATCCCAGCGACATCAGGAACTGGCCGTGTTCGCTCTGCCAGAGCGCCATGTTGGGATCGTCCTTGTACCGATCCCAGAGCGCCTGCGCGGCGTAGGCGCTGTCGGTGGCCGGCTCGGCGTGCTCGGAGACCTCCCACAATTTGGCGATCAACGCGCCGGCGCAGACCGCATCCTCGAGGGCGAAGCGTCCCTCCTTGCCGGCGCAGACGATCAATGTGGTCAGCCCGATTCTGTCGATGGCCTCGGCCGCCGCCGTGAGATTCACAAACCCGGCGACCAGGGTCTCAGCCTTCTCCGGCGCGTTGGCCAGCGCCACCGCCCCGTTGGTGGAGGCGTAGAGCAGCGTGCGCCCGCCAATGGCTTCGGCTGTGTACTCGGAGGGCGAGTTGCCGCAATCGAAGCCGGGCAGTTTAACCCCGTCGCGCTCGCCGCACAGCAGGGCATCGGTCCGCCGGGCGGCACGAGCCGCCTCCACCGACGCGAAGGGCACCACCTCGCGCGCGCCGTTGGCCAGTGCGGTGCAGATTACCGTTGAGGCCCGCAGCACATCGATGACGACATAACAGCCCAGCGTGTCCTGGAATTGGGCCAGATCCTGCGCGCGGTTGCCGGGGGAGAGGGAGACAGAAATGAACATAGAGGAATGGCGCGCCACCGGTCGGGGTGGCGCGCCGAAGTTGTTCTTATCGATGGCTGGTATTGGCGACGAAGGGCGGCTTGACGACCGTGGCGGGAACGCCCTTGTCGCGGATAACGATCTCTAGCTTGGTTCCGACCTTGCTGTGCTCGGCAGCCACATATCCCATGCCGATCCCCTTGTCCAGCGACGGTGAGTGCGTGCCCGAGGTCACGGTCCCGATGGCGGCGCCGCCGGCGCGGATCTCGCACCCGTGACGCGGAATCGCTTTCTCGTCCATGACGAAGGCGACCAGCTTGCGTCGCGGGCCGGACTTCTTGATATCGAGGATGTGCTGTTTCCCGACGAACTCGAACGGCTTGTTCTCCTTGACCACCCAGCCCAGCCCCGCTTCGATCGGACTGGTGGTCATGTCGATATCGTTGCCATAGAGCGCGTACTTCATCTCCAGGCGTAACGTATCGCGCGCGCCGAGACCAATCGGCAACATGCCGAACGCTTGCCCGACCTCCATCGCCTGCTCCCAGAATCTCACCGCCAGATCATTGGGCAGGTAGATTTCGAATCCATCCTCGCCGGTGTACCCCGTGCGCGAGAAGACGATCGGGCGACCATCGTACTTCGTGTCGGCCGCCCAATAGAAGGGGATCGAGTCGAGGTCGTGTTTGATCAGCCGGCCGACCACATCCTGCGCGCGCGGACCCTGGATGGCCACCAGCGCGGTCTCGTCGGAGTGATTGGTCAGTTGGACCCCTGGCGGGCAGTGCTGCTTCAGCCAGGCGAAATCCTTGTCGATGTTGGCGGCGTTGACGACCAGCATCGCCCCCTCGGGGCGGCGGTAGATGAGCAGATCATCCACGATGCCGCCCGTGTCGTTCATCATCACAGTGTACTGGCACTGGTGTATTTTCAGCGCGCTTACATCGTTGGTGGTCATGCGCTCGAGGAACTCGATCGCGCCGGGTCCGCGGACGTCGAATTCACCCATGTGGCTCAGATCGAAGATCCCGACGGACTGGCGCACCGCGCGGTGCTCCGGGATGATTCCGGAGTACTGCACCGGCATGCGGTAACCGGCGAAGGGCACCATCCGACCGCCCAACCGCTCGTGGATCGCGGTCAGGGGCGTGAGTTTCAATGGCGCCGTTGCGGTTTCCATGTCTCCCCTCCTGCAATGCCGTTACGCGGCGTGACGGCTGGTGTAGTTGAGCAGTCCGCCTTCCATCAACACCGCGCGGTTGAAGGGCGTCAGGTCGTACGTCAGCGGGAAGTCGTACCCCTTGGTGACGTTGCGGGCCATGAGCGGCGCGCCACTTTTGATCTTGTCGGCCAATCCGGGGATGTCGAGGACATCGCCCTGATCGATGCGATCATAGTCGGCCGGGTTGGCGAAGGTCAGCGGCGGAATGCCGAAGTTGACGAGGTTGGCGTGATGAATGCGGGCGAAGCTCTTGGCGATGACGGCCTTGACCCCCAGGTACATCGGCGCCAACGCCGCGTGCTCGCGCGAGGAGCCCTGTCCGTAGTTGTCGCCGCCGACAATGATGCCGCCCTTTTTCTCCTTGGCGCGGCGCGGGAAGTCGGGATCGACACGGACAAAGACGAACTCCGAGATCGCCGGGATGTTCGACCGCAGCGGCAGCACCTTGGCGCCCGCCGGCATGATGTGATCGGTGGTGATGTTGTCGCCGACCTTCAGCAGCACTTCGCCATTGATGGCGCTGGGGAGCGGCACCTGCTTGGGCAGGGGCTTGATGTTCGGTCCGCGCTTGATCTCGACCTTCTGACGGTCCTGCGGCGGCTTGACGATCAACGCGTCGTCGAGCGGGATCTCATCCGGCAGCACGACTTTCGGTTCCGGACCCCAGGTGCGCGGGTCGGTGATCTCGCCGGTCAAGGCGCAGACGGCGCAAACCTGCGGCGAGGCGAGGTAGACATTCGCGTCCTTGGTGCCCGAACGCCCCTCGAAGTTGCGGTTGAAACTGCGGATCGACACGCCGCCCGATGGCGGCGCCTGGCCCATGCCGATGCACGGCCCGCAGGCCGATTCGAGGATGCGCGCGCCGGCGGCGATGATGTCGGCCAACGCCCCCGCCTGCGCGATCGCGGTGAACACCTGGCGCGAGCCGGGCGTCACCGTCATGCTCACGTTCGGATGCACATGCTTGCCCTTGAGGATGGCGGCGGTCACCATCAAATCGTAGAGGGATGAGTTTGTGCAGGAGCCGACGCACACCTGGTCGACCTTCAGTCCCGCCACGGTGCGCACCGGCACCACCTTGTCGGGCGAGTGCGGCTGGGCGATCATCGGTTCGAGCGTGTTCAAGTCGATGACAACCTCGCCGTCATAGGTCGCGTCGGGGTCGGCCGCCAGCGGCGTGTAGTCCTTCTCGCGCCCCTGCATCGCCAGATACTTGCGCGTGTTCTCATCCGATGGGAAGATCGACGTGGTGGCGCCGAGTTCGGCGCCCATGTTGGTGATCGTGGCGCGCTCCGGCACGGTCAGACTCTTGACGCCATCGCCCGCGTATTCGAGGATCTTGCCGACGCCGCCTTTAACGGTCAATTGGCGCAGAATCTCGAGGATGATGTCCTTGGCGGCGACCCAGGGCTGCAGTTTGCCCTTGAGATTGATGCGGATCACCTTGGGCATGGTGAGGTGGAAGGGGCCCCCGGCCATGGCCACGGCCACATCCAACCCGCCGGCGCCAATGGCCAGCATCCCCAGGCCGCCGTTGGTGGGCGTGTGCGAATCCGAGCCCAGCAGCGTCTTGCCCGGAACGCCGTACCGTTCCAGATGCACCTGGTGGCAGATGCCATTGCCCGGACGGGAGAAATCAATGCCGTAGCGGGCGGCGACGCTCTGCAGATACTGATGGTCGTCGGCGTTTTCAAAGCCCGCCTGGAGCATGTTGTGATCGACGTACGACACCGAGCGTTCGGTTCGGACCTTGTCGATGCCCAGCGCCTCGAATTGCAGGTAGGCCATCGTCCCGGTGGCGTCCTGCGTCAGCGTCTGGTCGATCCGGATGGCGATTGGCTGCCCGGCCACCGGCGTCCCGTCGACCAGGTGCGCGTTGATGATTTTTTGAACGAGATTCTGACCCATGGTCTCCTTCCTTCGCTTGATCGATGGCGTTGTATCAGGCGGCGATGTCGGCCGTCGCCCGACGGGCGGCGTCGCGGCCATTGCGCGCATTCTTCAGTTCGGCCCTCAAGAATCGCCCGGTGTGGGAGCGCTCGTTGCGCGCCACCTCTTCCGGCGTGCCGGCGGCGACAATCATTCCGCCGTCCTCGCCCCCTTCGGGACCGAGGTCGATGATCCAGTCGGCGGTCTTGATCACGTCGAGGTTGTGTTCAATCACGATCACGGTGTTGCCCCGGTCGACCAACTCGTTGAGGACGCCAAGGAGCATCCGGATGTCCTCAAAATGCAAGCCCGTCGTCGGCTCATCCAGGATATACAACGTCTGGCCGGTCGCGGTCTTTGACAATTCGGTCGACAGTTTGACACGCTGGGCCTCGCCGCCGGAAAGCGTGGTCGCCTGTTGGCCGAGGTGAATGTAACCCAGCCCGACCTGCGAGAGTGTCAATAGCTTCTGCCGGATGCGCGGAATGTTGGCGAAGAATTCGAGCGCCTCATCGACGGTCAGGTCGAGGACATCGGCAATGCTCTTGCCTTTGTACATGACCTCGAGCGTTTCGCGGTTGTAGCGCTTGCCCTTGCAGACCTCGCAGGGCACATAGACATCGGGCAGGAAGTGCATCTCGATTTTGATGATGCCGTCGCCCTCGCAGGCCTCGCAACGCCCGCCCTTGACGTTGAACGAAAAGCGACCGGGTTCATAGCCGCGCATCCGGGCCTCCGGCAACTGCGCGAACAGGTCGCGGATGAAGGTGAAGACGCCGGTGTAAGTCGCCGGGTTCGAGCGCGGCGTGCGTCCGATCGGCGACTGGTCGATGTCGATCACCTTGTCCAGCAGCTTGAGCCCGTCGATCCTGCGGTACGCCAGCGGCGGATGCTTGGCGTCGAAGAAATGCTGGGCGCAGATGCGGTAGAGCGTCTCATTGATCAAGGTCGACTTCCCCGATCCCGAGACACCGGTCACGCAGGTGAGCACGCCGAGCGGGAATTCGACGGTGACATCCTTGAGATTGTTGCCGCTGGCGCCGACGAGGCGCAACGCGTCGCCATTGCCCTTGCGGCGCAGGCGCGGCACCGGGATGGAACGACGGTGGCTGAGATACTGGCCGGTGAGCGAGGACCTGGTGGCTTTGATCTTGGCGGGCGGCCCGATGGCGACAATCTCGCCGCCGTTTTTGCCCGCGCCCGGTCCGAGGTCGACGACGAAATCGGCCTCCTCGATGGTCTCGCGGTCATGCTCCACTACGATCACCGTGTTGCCGAGGTCGCGCAGTCCGGTGAGGGTGTCCAGCAGACGGCGGTTGTCGCGCTGGTGCAGTCCGATGGAGGGTTCGTCGAGGATATAGAGCACGCCGACCAGGCGCGAGCCGATCTGGGTCGCCAGACGGATGCGCTGCGCCTCGCCGCCGGAGAGCGTCTGCGCCGAGCGGTCCAGCGTCATGTAGTCGAGGCCGACATTGACGAGGAATCCGAGCCGCTCGTTGATTTCCTTGAGAATCTGCCGCGCAATTTTCAGTTCGCGCGGATTCAGTTCAAGATGGGCGAAAAAGCGCGACGACTGTTTGATCGGCATGGTTACGACATCATGGATCGACTTGCCGCCGACGAATACGGAGAGCGCCTCGGGCTTCAGCCGCGCCCCCTTGCAGTCCGGGCAGGGGGTCATGCGCATGTACTGTTCGATCCACTGACGCACCGACGACGACTCGGTTTGACGGTAACGCCGCTCGAGGTTGGGGATGACGCCCTCGAACTTGCCGGTAAACTCCCCCTTGCCGCGGCCGTTGGAGTGCTCATAGGCAAACCGGAACTCCTTGGAGCCCGATCCATAGAGAATCACCTTCTGCGCCTCCTTGGGCAGGTCGCAGAACCGCGTGCGAAAGTTGAAGTTGAAGTGATTGGCGACTCCGCGCAGCATGAAGCGGTACCAGTTGGCCGGATCTTCGCCCCAGGGCACGATGGCGCCCTCGAAGATCGAACGGGTCGGGTCCGGCAGGACAAGATCGGGATCGATTTCGAGTTTGTGGCCCAATCCGCCGCAGGTGGAACAGGCGCCGAAGGGGGAGTTGAACGAAAACAGGCGCGGCGACGGCTCCTCGAACGACAGTCCGCAGTTGGGACAGGCCGCGTTTTCGGAGAAGACCGCCTCGTCATGCGACCCGATCACCACGCGGGCGGCGCCGGACGAGAGACGCAGCGCCGTCTCCAACGAATCGGCCAGACGCGATTTGATGGTCGGCGCGGCGACCAGACGATCAACGACCGCTTCGATGGTGTGCTTGACCTTCTTATTCAGGGCGGGCGCCTCATCGATTTCGAAGATCTCGCCGTCGATGCGCACCCGCACCAGCCCCTTCTTCTTGATCTGATCGAGGATGTCCTTGTGCTCGCCCTTGCGGCCGACCGCCAGCGGCGCCAGGATGACCAGGCGCGTCTTCGCCGGCAGGTCCATCAGCTGATCGACCATCTGCGAGACCGTCTGCCGCGCGATCGGGCGGCGGCAGCGCGGGCAGTGGGGGATGCCGATGCGCGCGTAGAGCAGACGCAGGTAATCGTAAATCTCCGTGACCGTGCCCACGGTCGAACGCGGATTGCGCGCCGAAGTTCGCTGCTCGATCGAGATCGCCGGCGAGAGACCGTCGATAAAGTCCACATCCGGTTTTTCCATCAGACCGAGGAATTGGCGGGCGTACGCTGACAACGACTCGACATACCGCCTTTGCCCCTCGGCGTAGATCGTGTCAAAGGCCAGCGATGACTTTCCGGACCCGGACAGTCCGGTAATGACGACCAGTTTGTCTCGGGGGATCTTCAGCGATAGGTTGCGCAGGTTGTGTTCGCGCGCGCCTTTGATTTGAATGAAGCCAGACATACGAGGCAGGACCTTCCGTGCCCACACGGCTCGAACGACTTAAGTGACTGTCGACAAGGCGTTAAATGCCGCCAAGCTCGTAAGGTAGCCGTTTCGGCAATAACAGGCAATCACTTACCGGAGTTTCCGTAGTCGGTGGGAATAAGCGGCGTACCCAGTTGTAATGAGGGCGTTGCGGCGGTCTGGCGGGTCGCATGTGATGGCGATCCGTCGACTTGCACGGTTGTGTCAGAGCCGTAATACGCGGGCCAGAAAGCGTTTGACTGCGGTTCGCGGAGGTGGGTAAATTCGCGGTTTCGCGTGGCTTTCTGAATGCCACACAACGGTTAAGGACAACCTTGAACGGGGAGAGGCAATTGCGTCGTATCGCGGGATTTCGTCGTCACGCCGTCGTGACGGTAGCGGCGTTGACCGGGGGGCTTCTCTTGCTGGCCGCGGCCAATGGGGAAGCCGCGGGTTTTTCGACCGCCGGGGTCGGGCTACGCGCCCGGTCGATGGGAGGAGCGTTTCGCGGGGTCGCCAGCGACTGGAGCGCGCTGAGTTACAACCCCGCCGGACTGGCGTTTCTGGAGAAAAACGAGTTGAACGCAACGCTCGGCACCTACACGCCGCGTCTGGCGTACGATCCCAACATCAGCGCCAACGGCATCGATCAGGGATTCCTGGCGGCGGACACCTCCGGCGAGCTGTATTCCACCAACGACACCTGGCCGATACCGTCCCTCGCATTGGTGATGGCGCCGCGCGAAGGGTCCAGCTGGGCGTACGGTGTCGGTGTGCTGTGGCCTTATGATGTGAACTACCAGTGGGATCTGTTCCGCTCGCCGCTGGGCTACAACACGGATTATAAGTTCAACACCAAGCGCAACTTCCACACCGACCTGGATGTGATGGACATCCACCCGACGCTGGCGCGCCGCTTCAGCGACAAGCTCGCCGTCGGCGTGGGTCTGTCCATCGCGCGCGGCGATGTGGTCTTCCGCCGCGTGATCGGGTTCGAGAACAACCTGCATGACTTGCTCGACGATTACCCGATCGACAACTTTTACGGCGACTATCGGATGGAAGGCAACGGGTTCGGTGTCGGCGCCAACATGGGTTTGCTGTGGCGCGCCTCCGAGAAGCTGAACATCGGATTCAGCGCGAAGACGCCGATGACGATCCCGATGGACGGCACCGCGGAGCTGAACATGGCGTGGCCGATCAACGCCGAGCGGCGCGACATTGAAGCCGATTTGTTCCCGGATGTGACCCGCTCGTATTTCCTCGGCGTCAGCGATCCGGTCCGCAGCGCAAAGAGTTATTTCCGTCAGACTTACGAATACGATCTCGATCTGCCCGCCGCCATCGGCGCCGGAATCGGCTACACCGCCAGCGACCGTCTGCTGTTGGCCGTGGACCTGGAGATGACCTTCTGGTCGGCGGTCGAGCAGTGGCAGATTGATTTTGCCGACTCGGGCATGGCGACCGGCGTGGGCGAACTGACCAGTCTCACCGTGCCGTTTGGCTGGGACGATCAGATTCGCGTATCCGGCGGCTTCGAGTACCTCGCCAAGGAGAACGTGGCCGTGCGCGGCGGCGTCTACTACGACGGCGGCGCGGCGGTGGACTCCACCTTCACACCCAACTTCCCGGATGTCGGCGACCGCATCGGGCTGACCGCCGGGTTTTCGTACGTGATTTCAGGGCAATGGGAATTGGCCGCGGCGCAGGAGATTGCCTTCGCCTCGGAGCGGGAGATCACGCAGAGCGGCGCCCCCGACGGCGTCCGCGTGTTCCCCGGCACCTATTCGTTGACGCGCTACGAGACGCTGCTGTCGGTCTCGTACCGGTTCTAACTGGGAGGATGATCCGTGCGTAAGCAGGCGACATGGTTTGGCCTTGGCGCGGCGGCGGTCGTCGCCGCCCTTCTGATGATCGGCTGCACCGAGCACGAAAGCCCGCTCGGTCCGCCAACCCTGTCCAGCAAGCAGCCGGTCACCACGACCTTTTCCTTCGACGCGCAACTCGACCGCAATTCGGCCGAGGACCGCGATTCCCGGCGCGTCACGGTGGTTTACGCCTCCGATGAACCGCCGACCATTCCGCAGGCGCCGTTTCCGGTACTTTATTTGCTTCACGACTTCCAAGGCGATGCCGGGTATTTCGAGCGCTACGGCCTGCAGACGCTGGTCGACGAAATGTATAAGAACGGCGAGATCGGGCGGATGCTGATCGTCACAGTGGACGCGTCGAACTATTTTGGCGGATCCTACTACCGCAATTCCGCGACCACCGGCAGGTACGAGGACATGCTCGATGCGCTCATCGACAATGTTGAGTTCACCTACAAGGTCCACACGCAGGGGGGACGCGCGGCGCGCGCCATCTCCGGCCAGGGCATGGGCGGCTACGGGGCGATGCGTTTTGCGCTCGATCATGCCGACATGTTCAGCTCCGTGTCCTCCATGTCGGGCCCGTTGTCGCTGGGCGACCCGAACGCCGGCACCGGTGTCTGGCATCCGACCAACGGCATTGTGCACCGGGTGTTCCAAGAGAACGGCACTGGTCCGGGCGATCCGCAGTTGTACGCCAAGTTGACCGCCGGCTTTGAGGTCCACGCCGAGACCCGCAATTTCCTGGCGATGGCCTCGGCGTTTTCACCCCATCCGTTGCGCGTGTTCGATTCGCTGGGTATGAAGCTGGTACCGAAGTTCCCGTTCATCGGCCGCTACGACACACTGTACAATCAGGAGTTCTACAGCCCGCGTCCGGCCGGCGCCAACACCCTGTCCTTTGACAGCCAGGTTGACACCTTCGGCGTGGGCGTCGATGTCATCTTCGATTCCAATGGCGCGATCTCCGAGCCGGTGTGGGCGCTGTGGCGCGACTCGGCCGACGTTAAGAACGTCTTTGTCGCCAAGCGCGCACAGGATCCGCAGTTCTGGAACGACCTGGACATCTATATCGATGTCGGGTTGGAGAACGAGTACGGCTACCTTGAGCAGAATCGCGACTTCCACCAGACGCTGACCCAGGCCGGTGTGGCGCATACCTATATCGAATACGAGGGCTCCGGCTCCATACGGCCCGGGCATTCCGATTTGCTGCTCACGCGGTTGCGCGAAGTCATCAAGTTCCACTCGGAACGTCTGGTCCGGCCCGCCGGCCCGCAGTGAGCGGACCGCGAGCGCGGGAGGGTTTGCGAGCGTCCCCCGGCACACGCCGGGGGACGTTTTCGTTGAGAGGGGAGCCTACTTGCGCCAGAAGGCGGGCACGGCCAGCGCGAGGACGGTGAGGATCTCGAGTCGTCCGAGGATCATCAGCAGCGCCAGCAGGAGTTTGCCGGCCGCCGGCACAAACGCGTAGTTGCCCATCGGGCCGACCGCGCCCAGACCCGGGCCGCAGCCGCCGAGGCAGGAGATGCTGGCGGTCAGTGAGGATGTCATGTCGACGCCCATCAGGGTCAACGCCAGCGATCCCAGCAGGAACAGAGCGAGATACGCGCCGATGTAGAGCGCGACCTCGCGCACGGTGCGCGGATCGATCGCGGTGCCGCCCACCCGCACCGCCAGCACCGCGTGCGGCCGGAAGCTCTTGACGAGATCATTCAGGAACGCCCGTGCCGCGACCACAATGCGCGCCACCTTGATCCCTCCGGAGGTGGAACCAGCGCAGCCGCCGATGATCATCAGCCCCATGATGAGCAGCCGGGCAAAATCGGGGTACTTGTCGAAATCGTCGGTGACAAACCCGGTCTCGGTGCTGGCGGTGACGACCGAGAAACTGCCATGCCGCAGCGCGGCCACCGGCGAGGGCTGCGCAGGCAGGATCACCGCGCTGATAGCGATGACCGCCACGGTCATGATGGCCAGGTAGGCGCGCAGTTCCGGATCGCGCCAGGCGTCGCGCCACTCCCCGCGCGCGACACGGTAGTAAAGGCCGAAGTTGATCCCCGCCAGCACCATGAATGCCAGCACGGTCATCTCCACCGCCAGCGAGTCGAAGCCGCCGATGCTCAGGTTGCGGGTGGAGAAGCCGCCAGTGGCGATGGTGGCAAACGAGTGTGTCAGCGCCTCAAACGGCGTCAGGCCGAACAGCCAAAGCATCACGACCTCGGCGAAGGTCAGGCCGATGTAGATGTACCAGAGGATGAGCGAGGTATGCCGGAGGCGCGGCCGCAGTTTCTCGGTGATCGGTCCGGCAGTCTCCGAGCGAAACAGATGCACCGCACCCAGTCCCAGCCGCGGGAAGATGGCGATGAACATCACGATGATGCCCATCCCGCCCAGCCAATGCGTGAGCGCCCGCCACCACAACAGCGCGCGCGAGAGCGCCTCGACGTCGGTGAAGGCGCTGGCGCCGGTGGTCGTGAAGCCCGAGACCGACTCAAAGACCGCCGAGGGCCAGTCGGGAAAGGCGCGTTCCAGCAAGTAGGGTAGAGCGCCGAACAGCCCCACGGCGAGCCAGACGATGGTCACGGTCGCCACCGCCTCACGGGCATGGATGTACTCAATCGGATTTTTGCGCCCCCATTGCCACGCCAAAAGCCCGATCGCGCCGGTCAGGCCGGCGGCGACGACGAAGTTCTGCACGGCGTCGAAGTCGGCATCGGCGACCGCCCAGGCAATCGACGTCGCCATGAAGAGCGCTTCGATGGCGAGGATTAGTCCCGCGACGCGGGCCAACAGGCGCAGATTCATCGATGGTCCGTTCAGAACAACGAAAGTGTTTTCTTACGGAACAACTGCTCCACTTCCTCCCGACGGTCGGGTGTCGTGAACACGATGACATGCGCCTGCTCCGGGACGACGTAGTCGCCGGAGGGAATGACGA
This sequence comes from bacterium, assembly GCA_035559435.1. Lineage (NCBI taxonomy): Bacteria > bacterium. Next base: position 26,625 of record DATMBC010000050.1, on the reverse strand, counting down.
CGTCGTCATCGGTCACCACCGCGCCGATGCGGGCGCCGGACGGGAAACCGATTTCTTTGAGTGGCCGTCCGCAGATGCGTGCGCCATGGATGGTCTGCAATTCCAGCACCTCGCCCTGGCCATTGGCCAGCACGCTGACCGCCACCACACGTCCCTTGCGCACATAGCGCAGAACCTGGTTGGCGGCCAAAAGCCGCGGCGAGATGGTCGTGTCGATGCCAAGTTCCTCGTAGATGGGCGCGTAGTCGGGCTTGTGCGTCAGGGCGATGACGGTGGGGATCCCCATCTTCTTGGCCAGCAGCCCGGCCATAAGGTTGACCTCGTCGGAGCGGGTCACCACCACAAAGACATCGGCGTTGCCCAAATCGGCCGACCGCAGAAACTCGCTTTGCGTGCCGTCGCCGTGGATGACATTGGCGCCGGCCAGCTGCATGGCGGCCTGCTCGGCGACCTGGCCGTCGCGCTCGACAATGAACGAGTCGATGCCGAGTTTGGTCAGTTCGTTCGACAACGCCCGTCCGATGGCGGAGGCGCCGATGATCACCACTTTATTGGCGGGGTGGCGCGGGCCGACCAGCGCCTCGCGCGCCTCGTCGATCACGTCGGTGCGGCCAATGAGGTAGAGCTCGTCATCGACGTCGATGCGTTCGCGCCCATCGGGGATGATGAAACGGCCAGCGCGCCCGATCGCCGCAATCAGCGTGTTGGCGGGCGTGACCAGTTCAAGCAGCGTCTTGCCCACCGAGGGGGCGGCGCGGTCGTTGACACGCAATCGCACCATCACGATGCGTTCGTCGCTGAAGGTTTCAACCCAGAGGACCCCGGCCGCCTCGATGATGCGGGCCAACTCCACCGCGGCGGCGCGTTCGGGGCTGATCACCATGTCGATGCCCAGACTGGTGGCCAGCGAGCTGTCGGTGGTCAGCGGGTCGTTCGTGTCGGAGACGCGCGCCACCACCCGTCCGGCGCCGAGTTTTTTGGCCATCAGGCAGGCCAGCAGGTTGATCTCGTCGTTGTCGGTCACCGCGATGACCAGGTCGGCGGCGTCGGCTTTCGCCTGCGTCAGCGTGGAGAGACTGCCTCCGTCGCCGCAAAGCGTCATGACATCCATCGACTCCTGCGCGTGGGCCAGCGCGCTTTCGGACCGGTCGATCAGGGTGACGTTGTGATTCTCGGCAACCAGCACGGAGGCGATGTGCTTGCCGACTTCCCCCATTCCGATGACGACCACGTCCATAGTCATCTCACTTGGCCGGCGTTACCGACCCTGCGTGTAGATCCGGCTGCCGTAACGGGCGACCACGATCGAATCGCCCAGCAAGTAGCGCGCGAGGAATTCGCCGGTGAATTCGTGCCCTTGCGCGTTGAACAACTCGAATTGGCCGGCGTCCTTGTCGTAGAAACGCGGGAACTCGTCGAAGACGTTGGCCAGCTCGACAAACTCGCCGCCGGCGGCGAGCACGCCGAATCGCGCCAGACGGCGGTAGCGGTGGTGCACATGGAAGATGCCGGAGGTGTCGCTCATTCCCTCCGGCGGCCAGGCAATCGGCGAGGTCACCAGCACCGGACGCGCCCCGACGGCCAGCGATTCGCGCGTCAGTCGTTCGATGTTCTCGGAGTATTCCGTCGAGGCGACACGGCGCTGGTTGAATCCCGGCGGCGCCTGGGCGGGGAGGGATGGCGGCGCCATTGCGCTCCATCCCGCTCTCAACCAGCGCACGAGGGCGCTGCGACGCAGCCAATTGTTGACCGTCACCTGCCAGCCGAAACCGACCTGCAATTGATCGTCGGCGATCCCATTGGCCGCGGGCTGGTGATCGGCCCAGGAGTAGCAGAAGAGCACGATATCCGGTTTCAGGCGGGGCAATTCCTGCCGGGCCTGGCGCACGCCCTGCACGGTTGAATAGTTGGTGACCGCCAGATTGAGCACTTCCCAGCGCCGCTTCTGTGGGTCCAGCGCGTTGAGCCGCCGCTCCAAATGGCGCGGCCAGACCGCCTCGTCGGAGACACCCAGTCCGAAGGTATTGGATTCGCCCAGGCAGACCACGCGCGTTACGCCGGCGGGTTTGTCGATGGGATAGTCCGCGCCGCGATAGCCGTGTGTGTTGATGGTGTAGCGTCCCGGTCGGATGAACTGTCCGTCGATCACGCGGCTGGGGCGGTAGCGCCAGAAGAGTTCCGGGTCCTGTTGGACCCAATCCGGGTAACGCCACTCTTGCGCTTCGATAAAGGCGGATGTCGGCGGCAGGGGAGGTGGACCGGCCAGACGGCCGGCCAGTTCGGCCACAAGAGTGGCCCCCAGGATGACGGCGAGGATGCGTGCCCTGTGTGTCCGGCGTTTGCCCATGCGCAAATGTCAGGGGAGGCCCGGAAATGGCCGCCTCCACGGGCAAACAAGGGGCTTGACCCCCTTATTGACCAGACCAAAATCGGGGGTGCGGGCTGTCCTGAGGGCCAACAAGGGGCGTATGCCCCTCGTCGGCCGAGATGGACCGTATTGTGCGACCCGCTGGATTACCGGAGCGCCTTGGCGGACAGTTTGTCCTTCAGTGCCGGATGGACCCAGATGCCGTCTTTGCGCACGAGCGTTCCGTCCATGTAGATCTCGCCGCCGCCGAATTCCTTCGTCTGGATCAGCACCAGGTCCCAGTGGATCGCCGACTTGTTGCCGTTGGGCGCTTCCTTGTAGCACTGGCCGGGGGTCAGGTGGATCGAGCCGAAAATCTTCTCGTCGAAGAGAATGTCCTTCATCGGCCGGGTGATATTGGGATTGAGGCCAAAGGAAAACTCGCCGATGTAACGCGCGCCTGGATCGGTGTCGAGGATCTTGTTGAGTTTGGCGTTGTCGGTGGCGCAGTCGGCGTGGACGATCTTCCCGTTCTTGAACACGAAGTGCACGCGATCAAAGAGGGTCGACTCATAGATCGAGGGGCAGTTGTAGGTGATCTCGCCGTTGATCGACGTGCGGACCGGGGCGGTGTAGACTTCGCCGTCGGGGATGTTGCGGTTGCCGGCGCACTTTCTCGGCGGGATGCCCTTGATCGAGAAGGTCAGATCGGTGCCGGGTCCTTTGATGTGGACCTTGTCGGTCTTGCGCATGAGCGCCGCCAACGCGTCCTGGGCCTTGTCCATCTTGGCGTAGTCGACATTGCAGACCGAGAAGTAGTAGTCCTCAAACGCCTCGCGGGAGGTCTCGGCCAGTTGCGCCATGGCGTAGTTCGGGTAACGCAGGACCACCCAGCGGGTGCGCTCGACTCTTTGCTCGAGGTGGACCGGTTTGTAGTAGTACTTCTGGTACATCTCGCGCTTGGCGCGCGGGATGTCGGCCATGGTGAAGGAGTTGTTGGAGCCGCGCACGGCAATGTAGCAGGCCATATCCCTCATCATGCGCAAGTGCATCTGGCCGTAGGCCTTCAGTTGCGCCTCCGAGGCGCCCAGCACCCAGCGGCGCTCCACCTCTTCTTCATTATAGTAGTAGAAGGGCAGGCCGCCGGCCTCGGCGACCTTCGTAACGATCTCCTTGACCAGTTCGTGGCTGTGGTCGCCTTTGGCTTCGATCAGGACCTTATCGCCGGGCTTGACCTTGGTCGAGTAGTTGACCAGGGTGTCGGCGAGTTTGACAAGACGTGGGTCTTTCATTGTAACCCCCATTTCCGATGGTGGCTCAGCGTCCGTTGTCAGGCGGGCATGGTGCGCAAGCCCGCTTCCTGCGCGTTGTCCCGCCGACGGCACGGCGGGTGCGGGAATATACAAATCCGCATCGAAAGATGATGGCATCCCGTTGACGATTTTTGTATCCCATCAAGGGATGCGCGCGCAACCCTCGCGCACGACCTCTCAATCCATTGCTTTCCCCCTCTGCCCCGAAGGGGGAGAGGGCCGGGGTGAGGGGCTGCGCCGGCCGGACAACCGTTCGCGCGGCCGACCGAGCCGTCCAAATTTGAGGAAATCATGATCACCGTGCAGGCGCCCGAGACGAGCTCACCAGCCACCATGACCACACCGCACCGACGCATCTATCTAATGAAAGACCTTCCGCCCGAAGTGGTGGCGGTGGCCTTCGCCAAGACCTCGCGATCACCGGAGCCGTTTGACCAGATCGCGCAGGAGCTCAACGAGACCAAGTCGTCGCAGTTCCACGAGAAATGGGTGGTCGGCTACGGCCATGCGTCGGTCGCCGAGCACGCGATCCTCTCATTGGCGGTCGAGAATGTTTCGATCCTCGCGGCCAAAGCGATCGAAGACAACCGGCTGGCCTCCTACACCGAGAAATCGACCCGCTACCAGATTTATGACCCCGACCATGTTTACCGTCCGGCCTGCTTCCGCAGTCATCCTGAACTCAACCAGCGCTACGAGGAATTGATCCGCGAGTTGACCAACACCTATATCGCCTGGTCGGAGCGGGCGGTCGAACATCTGCGGAAGACCGACCCCTGTCCACCGGAGAAGTCGCCGAAGGCGTGGGAGACCCGTCTGCGTGCCAAGGCCTGCGATGCCATCCGCTATCTATTGCCGACGGCGACCTTGACCAATCTCGGCTGGACGATCAACGCGCGGGCGCTGGCGCATGCGATCCGCAAGCTGACCGGCTCGCCGCTTGAGGAATTGCAGGAGATCGGCGCCGAGGTCAAACGCGCCGCGCTGGAGAAAGTCCCGACGCTGTTGAAATACGCCGATCCCGACACCGCGCGGGTGGAAGGGGCGGGGCGTGTGGCCGAACTGCTTGCCGGAACGGTCGAGCCGCCGCGCCGTGTCGCGGCCGAGACTCCGGCGGAAGTGCGTCTGCTCAAGTATGATGGCGATGGGCTTCGTCGCCTGGCGGCGGCGGTCGCCTACGCGCATCAGCCCGCCGACTGGACGCGGATGACATCAGCGCTCGAGGGCTGGTCCGAGGAGCGGCTCTTGGAGTTGATTCGCCGCAGCGTCGAGAGTCTGGGCCCGTTCGATCCGTTGCCGCGCGCCTTCGAACATCTCAATTACACGTTTGAGATCACCGTCGATTACGGCGCCTGGCGCGACATCCAGCGCCATCGCATCGGGACCCAGACCGCGCAGGACCTCACGCCTAATCTCGGCTGGACCACGCCGGCGCTGATCAAAGAGCTCGGGTTAACGTCCGACTTCGAACGCTTGATCGAACAGTCGGCGTCGGTCTACGACGCCCTCCATCCCGTCTTCCCCAACGAAGCGGTTTATGCGCTCATGCTGGCGTTCCGCAAGCGCACGCTCTTCGAATGGAACCTGCGTCAGGTCTGCCATTTCGTCAAACTTCGCGGCGGCTCCAAGGGGCATGAGGCGTATCGGATGGTGGCCTTCGACGTGTGGCGGAGGGTTCTAGAGGCGCAGCCGTGGCTGGGTCGATTGATTGCTCCGCTGGGCGAGGATTTTAGCTGATTCATAAATCGGGCGGATTGCGATTCCCGGCTGTCGCACGAGGGCAACTGCTCTGGCGCGATCAAGCAGAGGAGAAAGCAGACCCTTCGCTCCGCTCAGGGTGACCGTGTAGTTTCTGTGTGTTCCAATACGGCAATGTGTCAGCGTCCAATTTCGACGCGCCGGCATCTGTGATCGCGGTGACGAGAGTGCCCGCCGCATTGTCAAATTCGCGATTATTGACAGACGTTCTTGGAGGCCTCGTCTCGGTCAGTGTGGCGGCGCTTCCCGCGGTTTGCGCGGTGAGACATCGCGAAATTGTCCGTCCAAATTTTGACACAAATCCCGCCCCGCGCCTTTGACTTCCCCTCGGTTGCCCCCGATGATGATCCGGCTGTGATGCGGGCGCAGCGCGCCGACGGCGGACGATCCACCGCAGGCAGCCAAGTCGTTGTCAATTATGACAAAAGGCCCCCGCATTTGCCAAACAGCGGTCCGCGCTTTCAGTAGAATACATGGCATGCGGACCGACAGACACACCCCGCGGAGGTGCCCAAAATGAGCGAACGCTCCACCATGCCCGTCCCCCCCTCGTTGCCGTGGGTCCACGTCAACAGCCGGTTGTGCAAGGGATGTGATTTCTGCGTCAAGGCCTGCCCGCCGGAGGTGCTGGGGTTTTCCACCGACATCAACGAGCGCGGCTATCGCTACTCCTACTACCTTGGCGATGGCTGCACCGGATGCGGGATCTGTTTTTACAACTGCCCGGAGCCGGGCGCGATCATCGTCTGGCGCAAACCGGCGGACAAAAAGGAAAAGAAAGTCCTCAGTTAACCGGCGGGCCGTTTCGGCCGCCGGCGTCACCGATGTCCCGATGCGGGAGGACACAGCGATGAAGATCAAAGTCGTGCTCTGCAATTGCCGCGGGATGGCAACGACGTTCGACAGCGACATGAACACGTTGCCCTACGCGCTTGAAAACGAACTCGACATCGACTACACGGTGGTGCACCCCGAACTGTGTGGGAGCGGCGGCCGCGACGCGCTCGCCGACATTCTCAAAACCGCCGACGGGGAGACTTACATCATCTGCGGCGCCTGCGATCCCCAACAGCAGGAGAAAGAATTCGAATCGCTTCTGGCGGCGCACAATTTCCCGCGCGAGCGGTTCTTCCCGATCGACATACGGCTGGCACACAACGAACGCGTGGTGGACCGTCTGCGCAACGCCGTCGACGCGGTGATTGGACGGACGGGCACGCCGTAAGGCGCCCGCGCGAAGGATGAGGTGATAGCATGCGTCAGGAATTGATGAAAGGCAACGAGGCGATCGTCCTCGGCGCGCTGTTGGCCGGCTGTCGGTCGTACTTCGGGTACCCGATCACACCCGCCTCGGAAATCGCCGAAACCGCGGCCGTGATGTTCCCGCGCTTGGGCGGGACGTTCCTGCAGGCCGAGTCGGAGGTGGCGGCGATCAACATGGTCTATGGCGCGGCCTCAACCGGTCAGCGCACGATGACGGCCTCCTCGTCACCGGGGATCTCCTTGAAGATGGAAGGAATTTCCTACTGCGCCGGTTCGGAACTGCCCTGCGTGGTGGTCAACATCATGCGCGGCGGCCCGGGGCTGGGCAACATCGGCCCGGAGCAGTCCGACTACTTCCAGATGGTCAAAGGCGGCGGGCACGGCAACTATCGCATGCCGGTCCTGGCGCCCAACGGCGCGCAGGAGATGTGCGATCTCACCATGCTGGCCTTCGAACTGGCCGACAAGTATCGCAACCCCGTGGCGCTGGTCGCCGATGGGTTCATCGGACAGATGATGGAGCCGGTCAACGTGCCCAATCCGGTGCGAACATTCCCCGACAAGCCCTGGGCGGTCAAGGGGACCGGCGACACCCGGGACAGCCTGATCAGTTCCATCCACCTCGATCACAACGAACTGGAAGACCACATCAGGCACATGTATGCCAAGTATGCTGAGATCGAGAAAAACGAGGTCCGCTTCGAGGAGTACCGTCTCGAGGACGCCGACTATGTCACCGTTGCCTATGGCATCGTCTCGCGCGTGTTGATGAGCGCGGTCGATCAGGCGCGGGCCGCGGGCATCAAGGTCGGCATGCTGCGCCCGATCACGCTCTGGCCCTTCCCGGCGCCGCGTCTCAAGCAGCTGGCCGGCCACGTCAAAGGGATCCTCGTGTCCGAGTGCTCGACCGGCATGATGGTCGAAGATGTCAAGCTGGCCGTCGAGTGCCGCGTACCGGTGCAGTTCTACGGGCGCAATGGCGGGAACATCCCCAGCGCGCGGGAGCTGTACGACGCCATCGTGAAACTGACCAACACCGTCGGGTCATGACCAAGGAGAACACCGTGAAAGACGTCTTCAAAAAGCCCGACTCATTCTACGAGTTCTTTACCCGCTCGGCGGGCGTGGACAAAGAAGCGACGCACTACTGCCCCGGCTGCGGGCATGGGAACCTGCACAAACTCATCGCCGAAGCGATCGACGATTTGGACATCGCTGATCGGACGGTGTTCGTGAGCCCGGTGGGCTGCTCGGTGTTCGGTTACTACTACTTCCATGTCGGCAACGTGCAGTCGGCGCACGGCCGCGCGCCGGCGGTGGCCACCGGCATCAAGCGCGCCCTGCCGCATTCGATCGTCATTTCCTACCAGGGCGACGGCGATCTGGCGGCGATCGGCGCCAACGAGATTCTGCAGGCGGCCAACCGCGGCGAATCGATCACGGTCATCTTCGTCAACAACGCGATTTACGGCATGACCGGCGGCCAGATGGCCCCGACCACTCTGATCGACATGAAGACCACCACCACGCCGTATGGCCGTCACGCCGAAAACGAGGGCTACCCGCTGCGCATCTCGGAGTTGCTGGCGACGCTGCAGGCGCCGGTCTACATCGAGCGCTGCACCCTGGAAGATTCCAAGTCGATCATGAAGACGCGCAAGGCGATCCGCAGGGCGCTGGAGTTGCAGATCGCCAACAAGGGCTTCTCGTTGATCGAGGTGCTCAGCCCCTGTCCGACCGGATGGAAACTGGATCCGATCGATTCGCGCGAGTGGATCACCAAGAATATGCTCAACGTCTTTCCGCCGGCGGTCTACAAGGACCGCGCCGATGCGCCGTCGCGTCCGACGCCGCCGACGCCGGTGTACGATGGCGACGAAGTCCTCAAGATCATCGGCATCAAGGAGTCGGACGCGGCCCATGTGGCTAAGCTGCCGGCCGACTTCCCGACGCACAAGCTGGTGTTGGCCGGCTTCGGCGGACAGGGCATTCTGTTGCTCGGCCAACTGCTGGCAAAGTCCTCGATGCGCGAAGGGAAGTTCGTGTCGTGGCTGCCCTCCTATGGCCCCGAAATGCGGGGCGGCACGGCCAACTGCCACGTGGTCGTCTCACGCGAGCGCATCGGCTCGCCGTTTGTGACCAACCCGACCCTGTTGGTGGCGATGAACCAGCCGTCGCTGGAGAAGTTCGCCGACAGCGTGGAACCCGGCGGATTGGTGATCTACGACAGTTCCTTTGTGAAAGATGTGAAACTGCCGGCCCATGTGAAGGCGGTGCCGGTGCCGTTCTCCGAGATTGCCAACGATCTGGGGAATGCCAAGGTCGCCAACGTCGTGGCGGCGGGTACAATCATCGGCCTGACCGGTATCACCGGCGCGGACTCGTTCAAATCGCTCCTTGGATCGCTCCGCAAGGAGCTTCTCGACGCCAATCTGAAGGCCCTGGCGGCAGGGCTGGCCGAGGCCCGGCATTTCGGGGCGATGTCAAACCAGCCGTCGGTTAAGGCCACTGTGAGTTGATCATGAATATCGGAGTGATCAGACAGACCCGGGACGATGAGCGTCGCGTGCCCATCGTTCCGGCGGGCGCGCATTTGCTGACCAAAAAAGGGCACACTGTTCACATCGAGCACGACGCCGGCGCCGCCGCGGGATTCACCGACAAGGAGTATCTCGATGCCGGCGCGCAGATCGTCTACTCGCGGGCCGAGGCGGTCGGTCGCGCCGATCTCGTGCTGGGTGTCGCGCACTTCATGCAGGAGGATGTCGATCTGTTTGTACCCGGGCAGACCGTGCTCAGTTTCGGACACCTCGCGACGCTGACGGCGTCGAGCCTGCGCGGCATGATCGACAAGAAGCTGACGGCCGTCGCCTATGAGTGGATCGAAAACGACCGTGGGCAACGGCCGATCGTGGAGATCATGGGTGAAGTCGCCGGGCCGATCGCGCTGACGTTGGCCGCGACCCTGCTGGAAACGCAGCGTGGCGGACGCGGGATTCTGCTCTCCGGGCTGCCCGGCGTTCCGCCGGCGCAGGTGGTGGTGATCGGAGGCGGATCGGTGGGCATGGCGGCCGTCCGCGCCGCCTTGGGCAAGGGCGCCCAGGTGATCCTCTTCGACAAGGATCCCGAGAAGCTCCGCGCCGCCGATCGTCTTTTCGACCGGCGGGTGATCACGTTTCTCTCCTACCGGTACACACTCGAACGCGTATTGAAAAACGCGGATGTCGTGATCGGCGCCGTGCGCGTGCACGGCTCCAAGCCGCCGATCGTCATCACGCGCGAGATGGTCCGCCAGATGAAACCCGGCTCGGTGATCGTCGACTGTTCCATCGACCAGGGCGGCATCTGCGAGACGGGGCGTCCGACGACGCTGTCGGACCCGAAGTTTGTCGTCGACAACGTGATTCACTGTTGTATTCCGAACATGCCGTCGGCCGTGGCGCGCACCTCGTCGTTCGCGCTGGCCAACACCCTGTTTCCGTACATCCGCTGGTTCGCCGAGGGCGGGTTGCCCGCCGTGCTGGCCGATCAGCCGCGTTTTGCCGAAGGGATCTATCTGCGCGAGGGGCAGGCTGTCCACCCGGTGATCAAGGCCATGACGGAGCAGTTGGGAACGTCGTCCGCGCGCTGAACGTCGCGGAATCGGCGTGGGCTGCGCACGCGCCGTGGCCCTCCCGCTTCGCTGTCTTAAGCCAGCACCAGGAGATCAACAATGCAATGGGTCGAGGATTATCGCCGCAAGCTCTGCTCCGCGGAGCAGGCGGTCCGCATCATCAATAGTGGCGACAACGTGTACTATGGCGGCAACGCGGCCACGCCGAACGGCCTGATCAACGCGCTGGCGGCGCGCGCGCCGGAGCTGACCGGCGTGCAGCTCTACCACGTGCTGCTGATGGGCGACGACCCGCTGAGCCGCCCCGAGATGGCCCCGCACTTCCGGCACAACTCGCTCTTCGTCGGCCCCGCCGACCGCGAGGCGGTCAACGCCGGGCGCGCCGATTACATCCCGGTCTTCCTGCATCAGATTCCGCGTCTCTTTTATGAACGGATCGTGCCGCTCGACGTGGCCATGGTGATGGTCTCGCCGCCGGACGACCATGGATTCATGAGTTATGGTGTGGAGGTAATGAACGCCAATGCTGCCTGCACCATGGCCAAGAAAGTCATCGTGCAGGTCAATGAGCACATGCCGCGCGTGCTCGGCGATTCTTTCATCCACGTCAGCCGTGTGGCCCACATCGTCGAGCACAGCCAGCCGTTGCCCGAACTCAAGCCGCGGCCGATCAGCGATGTGGAATGCCGCATCGGCGAGCACATCCGCGGGATGCTGACCGACGGCGCCACCATCCAGATGGGGATCGGCGGCATCCCCGATGCGGTCTGGAGCATGTTGGACGGGCTCAAGGACCTGGGGATTCACACGGAGATGTTGTCCGACGGCGCGATGAACGCGATCGAGCGCGGCATCGTGACCGGCTACCGTAAGACGCTGCATCCCGGCAAAGTGGTGATCACCTTCGCCCTGGGCACCCGGGACCTCTACAACTTCCTGGACAACAACCCGGTGGTCGAAGCGCACCCGGTCGACCATGTTAACGATCCGTTCGTCATCGGGCAGAACGACAACATCGTCGGCATCAATTCGGCGATCGAAGTCGATCTCTCCGGACAGGTCTGCGCCGACTCGATCGGGCCGAAGATCTACTCCGGGTTCGGCGGTCAGGTCGACTTCATTCGCGGCGCCGCCCGCTCGCGCGGCGGCATGCCGATCATCGCGCTGCCGTCGACCGCGCGCAACGGCCAGGAGTCGCGCATCGTGCCCATGCTCAAGCATGGCGCCGGCGTGGTGACCACACGCGCCGATGTGCACTATGTCGTGACCGAACACGGTGTCGCGCGCCTGTTCGGGAAGAACCTCCGCGAACGCGCCAAGGCGCTGATCGGCATCGCCGATCCGAAATTCCGCGATGAACTGACGCGGCAGGCCCGCGAACGCAAACTGCTCTAAGACCGTTTTGCGATTCCGGCAGACTGTGGCCGCTCCCGCCACAGTCTGTTGACTTTTTCCCACGGTTTTGGCCCGCTCCGCGTCACTCTGTGCGAGAAGTAAGCGGTTGTTCGATATCTGAACACTTCGCTATCCATCGACCCGCCAGCGCCTTGCGCGCACGACGCAAGAAAATCTGTCCGCGGGCGACGCATTTGCGAATTGGCCAGTCACACGGACGCGGCGATCAATCGGCAGTGGAGACCCGCCCCGTCCGCAGACAAAGGAGGCCGGATCCAAGAGGAAACCCGAGTTTGAACGTCCCTACGAACCCCCAGACCCATGCAATTCCTCTACGCCCCGGGTTGCCGCCCTCAGCCCGGGGCTCCCTCCTTTTGCAGTCGGAGGAGGCGCCGCACAACCTGGCTGCTTACATTCTCCACCGACGTGCGCCCGATCATGGACACCAATCTTCCGCCGCCGACGGCGCCCGAACCGTCACCCACACTCCCACCTTCGCCGTTGCGCCGCTGGGATGGGGGGATGGCGCTCATCTACTTTGTCGTCGCCGCGCTGATCTCATTTGTGGCGGCACTCGCCCTGGCGGGCACGGGGGGGTTCTACACGTCGATCATCGTTTCCGAAGTGGCCGCCTTTGTGCTGATCCCGCTGGCGCTGCGGCCTCTGTTTGACACCGGCTGGCGCACTTGGACGAAGGCACCCGATGTGGGGGCGGGATTCTGGCTCTGGTGCATGATCGCCGTGGGATCATTTGCCGTCGTGCAAAGCAATGTTCCGGTCCTGCTCGATCGGCTCTGGCCGATTCCGCAGGAGCACTTTGATTTTTACCGTCAGTATCTTGCCGCCGGCTCGCCCCTCGAATTGGTGATGCTCCTGCTAACTGCCGCCGTGGTGCCGGGGATCTGCGAGGAAGTGGCGTTCCGCGGATTGATTCAAACCGGACTGCGCCGTTCGTTTGGCCAGAACGCCGCGATCCTCTGGGGTGGCGCGCTGTTTGCCCTGCTGCATCTGAATCCGTGGAATCTCATTGGCCTGTGGACCTTCGGCGCGCTGCTGGGCTACCTGCGCGAACGGACCGGATCGGTGTACCCATCGATCGCGGCGCATGTCGCCAATAATGCGATCACGCTGGTGATCTTCTCATTGCAGCGTCCCGAGGATTGGGAGAAACCGCCGGAGTTTTTGCCGTGGTATGCGACGGCGCCCGCTGGGCTGATTCTCATCCACGCGGTTCTGCAGTTGCACCGGCACACCCGCCATACCGCGGCCAGCAAACTGCCAACCGGCCCCCTGGGCGCCGATCAAACCGCGCTGTGACAACGAGTTCGCTCATGGAGTTTTTCTGCACAAAATGCGGGCAAACTCGTATGTTTGGCGGTGAGACGGGTACAATCTGGACCTGGTCTCATCCAGGGATGATGTAGGATGGATGCCTCGACGCGCCCAAAGGGTAAGGTTGCGCCAAAATCAGGACGTCGCCACGGCTTTGTCCCCAAATCGGAGGCCGAAGCGCTGATTGTCGCCGCGCGCATGATGCACGGGACTCTGCGTCTCGATGAACTGTACTCGATCGTCACCGAGCTGTTGGCGACCCTGACCGGCTCGGAAGGGGCGGTGCTCCTGTTGCATCGGCCCCGCACGCACCACCCCGTCATCTTCAAGATCTGGACGCGGACCACCGATGGCCCGCACGATCTGCCGGTTGGCGTCGGCGGCGAACTGATCGGCTGGCTGGAAGCGCGCGGCACCGATCCGCAGCCCTTTGCCACGCCGTTGGCCAACATCGATGCGGCCATCAAGGCGGTGGCCGGTGACCACGTTCGTGTCGAACGCTGGGTCCCGCTCATTCACCACGATCATGTTTTCGGCGCCGTCGCCGCGCTGGTCAACGAGGTCAATCCCGGCGCCAAGATTGACGCGCTCTTGCAGCCGCTGGCCGAGCAGGCCGCGGTGGCCTTGGAGAACGCCCTGCTCTTTCGCCGGGCCGAGCGGCAGTCGCTGGAGAATAAGAGTCTGCTTGAGGCCAGCCGGATTCTGTCCAGCTCGCTGGATCTGGATGAGGTCCTCGAGAAAATCATGGATTCGCTCAACCGCGTGCTGCCATATGACGCCGGCGGAATCTTTCTTGTGGGCAAAGACGGGCAGGTTGAACAGATCGTCGCCCGCGGCTATGGCGCCGAAGCGCCGGCACGACCGGAATCGTCGCTGCTGGAACGCAAGGCGCGCCAGGGGCTGGTGGGCTGGGTCGCGGTCAACGGACAGCCGCTGATCGTGCGCGATGTCACCCAGGATGGACGTTACCAGAACGCCCGCCAGCAGACACGCTCGGAGATGGTCGTTCCGATATTCGCCGGCGATCGGTTGGTGGGTGTCGTCAATCTCGAACGTGACATCCCCAACGGTTTCTACGAGGCCGACCTCGATCTGGTGACGGTCTTCGCCCAGCATGCCGGGATGGCGATCGAACGGGCCCGCGACCACGCCAGCGTCGTCGAACAGCGCCGCATCAAAGGCGAGCTCGAAGTCGCCAAGAGCATCCAGCAGACCTTCCTGCCCGATGACAACCCCCGCATCCCCGGCTTCGACATCGCGGGACTGAACATTCCCTCGGCGGAGGTGGGCGGGGACTACTACGATTTCATCGACATCATCGACGGGCAGATCGGGATCGCCATTGCCGATGTGGCCGGCAAAGGCGTGCCGGCGGCGCTGATCATGGCCACCTTCCGCGCCTCGCTGATCGCCGAGATCCGCAACAACTACGCGCTGCGCAGCATCATGCAGAAGGTGAACCGACTCTTGTGCGAACGCAACGAGCGTTCGCGCTTTGTCACCGCGATTTATGGCGTTCTGGATGTGCGCAACCGTATTTTCACCTTCTCCAACGCCGGCCACAATCCCGGCATCCTCTGCCGCGCTGACGGGACGATCCTGATGCTGAAGGAGGGGGGCACGGCGCTGGGGCTGTTCGAAGATTCGGTCTTTGAGGAGCGCGCCATCGGCCTTTTGCCGGGCGATCTGATTTTCCTGTACACCGACGGCGTGACCGATGTCGTCGGATTTGACGGCACCATGTTTGAGATGAACCGTCTGATCGACGTCTTGCGGGCCAACCACGGACGTTCCGCGGAGGAGATTGTCGCCAGGGTCCGTCAGGCGGTCGACGACTTTGCCGATCCGGAGCAGTCGCGCGACGACATCACCATGCTCGCCGTGCGTGTTCAGTAGACGGCCGCAGCCAATGCGCAATCGATCCCTGCCCAACACCGCGCCGACAGGCGCGGCCGGATCCGCGGCGGACGATGTCCTTGCCGGGGTGGGCGCGTATTTTGCGCGCTTCGGTTGTCCGCGACGCGGGGGCCGGATTCTGGCCGCGGTCTCCGGCGGGCCCGACTCGGTGGCGATGTTGCGCGTTCTGATGGAGTTGGCGCCCGCCCATCGCTGGCGTGTCGCGGTGGCGCATGTCAATCACGGACTGCGCGGCCGGGAATCGCAGGCGGACGAGGCGTTCGTCCGCGCGTTGGCGCGGCGCTGGGGATTGAAGTTCCACCTCCGCCGCCTTCGCCCCTCTGCCTGCCCCGACACGGCAAATGTTCAGATGTGGGCCCGCGAGGGGCGTTACCGGTTTTTCGATTCGCTGGCGACGCGCTTTGGCTATGATCATATCGCGGTCGCGCACCAACGTGACGACCGCGCCGAGACGGTCGCCGCGGCGATTGTGGATGGGGGCGGCACATTTGCGCTCTCGGGTATTCCACCGGTGCGAGGCCGGATCATCCGGCCTTTGTATGACGTCTCGCGTCAAGCCATCCTCGCCTACCTTGCCGCTGCCGGATTGTCCTACCGGGAGGATTCCTCGAATGCTGCGGCCAAGTACCAGCGCAACCGGATCCGCGCGCGGATCCTGCCGGTGCTGGCGGCGGAAAACCCCGCCATTGTCGAAGGACTGGCGCGCTTGGGCGAACAGCTCTGGCGCCAGCGCGTCTACCTCGAGACGCGCGCGGCACGGATCGTCGAGCGGTCTCTGCGCCCCTCCCGGACCGGGATGTTGGCGCTTGATGCCGGGAAGTTGGCGCGGTATGATGAGGCGTTCGACCCGTATGTTCTGCGCGATTTGATCAAGCGGATGGGATTGGCCATTGTGCCCACGACGGCGACCGTGACGCGGTTCGCCGAACTCCGGCGACGGCACAAGCAGGCGGGGACCGTGAGTCTCGAACAGGGACAATTGATCATGACGTGGTCGCAGGGCGCGTTGCATGTCGCGCGCCGTTCGGCCCGCCCACGACCGCCGGTGCCGTCGTTGCGGACCCGGGTGGTGGCGCCGTCCGCGCAACGTCGCGCCGATGACCGTCGTCTGGCCCGCTTCGACCTCGACCGTCTGGCAGGCGCCGTCACGATCCGCTGGCCCCGCCCCGGGGACCGTTATCGCCCCCTGGGTTTGCCCGGAACCAAATCGCTCTCGGAATTGTTGGCGGACCGTAAGGTGCCGTCATTTGAACGTCCTTTCGTTCCAGTGGTGGTGGACGATCAGGGCATCGTCTGGCCGGTCGGGTTTCCGATCGCCGAGCGGGTGCGCCTGACCAGCCGGACACGACGGGTCCTGGAGGCCCGTGTGGTGGAGGGATCATGGAAGAAGACGTCTTGACGATACCCCCTGAACGGACGGTGCCTGCGATGGAAGTCTTGCTGTCCGCCGATCAGATCCATCGCCGGGTTGGGGAGTTGGCGCGCGAGATCGACCGCGGTTTTATCGATGAGACTCCGATTCTGATCGGGATGCTCAAAGGCAGTTTCATCTTCGTGGCCGATCTGTGCCGGGCGATGCATATTCCGCACCATATTGACTTTATGGCGGTGGCCGCCTACGGGGCGGGGACCGCCGCCTCCGGCGCTCCCAAGTTGTTGAAAGATTTGACGGTGAACATCACCGGACGGAGCGTCATCATTGTAGAAGACATTGTGGACACCGGAGCCACTTTGTCCCATATTCGCCGGCTCCTGATGACCCGGCAGCCCCGGCGCCTGGCCTGCGTGGCCCTGCTGGACAAGCGGGCGGTCGAGGACCCGGAACTGCCGATAGAGTATGTGGGGTTTAAAATCGACGGTGGGTTTGTGGTCGGCTACGGGCTGGACTTGGCGGAACGGTACCGCCACCTGCCATACATCGGGCGATTGAACCCGACTCAAACAGAGGAGACTGATTCGCGTGCCTGATTCATCGCCACAACGTCCCGGCGGTCTCCCCAAGGGACGCATTCCCCGCAACTCGACCGAGCCGGACGGCAAGTCGCCGTTTTCGTGGAAACGGTCCTCGCGCACCTTGGTGTTCTGGATCGCGCTGATCACCATTTCCGCGCTGTTGGTCAACTACTACAGTTTCAGCCGCGAAGTCGCCGCGGAGCTGACCTACAGTGAATTCCTGGAGCAACTTGACAGCGACAACGTCGCCTCGGTCACCTTCATTGAACGCACCGTCGAAGGCGCCTTCAAAGTCGATGTGCTCAAGACCGTCAACAACCGCGCTCGTCCGGTGAAGGAATTCCGTCTGCTTCTGCCCACCAGCGAGCCGGGCGATCTGCTCGCCCGTCTGGAGGCGCACAAAGTCGAAATCAAGGCCAAGGAGCAGGGGGTCAACTGGGTCAGTCTGCTCCTCGGGTTTGCCCCGTGGCTGCTGATCCTGGTGTTCTTCTGGCTGTTCATGTTCCGCCAGATGCAGTCCGGCCCGAAGGGCATTTTCTCCTTCGGCAAGAGCCGCGCGCGTCTGTTGGCGGAAGACCGTCCCAAGGTCACCTTCGCCGATGTGGCCGGCGCCGATGAGGCCAAGCAGGAACTGCAGGAGGTCATCGACTTTTTGCGCGATCCCGGACGGTTCCAGCGTCTGGGCGGCAAGATTCCCAAAGGCGTGCTGTTGCTCGGCCCGCCCGGAACCGGCAAGACCCTGCTGGCGCGCGCCGTGGCCGGCGAAGCGGCGGTGCCCTTCTTCTCGATGTCGGGTTCTGATTTCGTCGAGATGTTCGTCGGCGTCGGCGCCTCGCGTGTGCGCGACCTGTTCGAGCAGGGCAAGCGTTCCGCGCCCTGCATCATTTTCATCGACGAGATCGACGCGGTGGGACGTCACCGCGGCGCCGGCCTGGGCGGCGGGCATGACGAACGCGAACAGACACTGAACCAATTGCTCGTCGAGATGGACGGATTCGAATCCAACGAAGGCGTCATTCTGCTGGCGGCGACCAACCGTCCCGATGTGCTCGACCCGGCGTTGCTGCGTCCGGGACGCTTCGACCGCCAGGTGGTGGTTGACGCCCCCGACGTGCGCGGCCGCGAGGGTATCCTCAAGGTGCACACCCGCCGTATCCCGGTGGCGCCCGATGTCGATTTGAAGGTGCTGGCGCGCGGCACCCCCGGCCTCTCCGGCGCCGACCTGGCCAATATGGTCAATGAGGCGGCGTTGTTGGCCGCACGGCGCAGCCGCGACAAGGTCACCATGGAGGACTTCGAGAACGCCAAGGACAAGGTGATGATGGGCACCGAGCGGCGTTCACTGGTCATCTCCGCCGAGGAAAAGAAGACCACGGCCTATCATGAGGCCGGCCACGCCCTGCTCGGCAAACTCATCCCCAACGCCGACCCGGTGCACAAGGTCACGATCATCCCGCGCGGCATGGCGCTGGGGGTGACGCACTTTCTGCCGGTCGATGAGAAGCACACTCATTCCAAGGACTATCTCGAGACCCGGCTGATCTGGATCATGGGCGGGCGCACCGCCGAACGGCTGGTGTTCAACCAACTGACCACCGGCGCCGGCAACGATCTCGAACGCGCCACCGCGCTGGCGCGGAAGATGGTCTGCGAGTGGGGCATGTCGGAGAAACTCGGCCCGATGACCTTCGGCAAGAAGCAGGAGGAGATCTTCCTGGGCCGTGAAATCGCGCAGCACCGCGACTACTCGGAGCGCACCGCGCAGATGATCGATGACGAGGTCAAGCGCATCCTCTCCGAATCGGAAGAGAAGGCGCTGAAGTTGCTGTCTGAGAACATGGATAAGCTGCACGCCATCGCCAAGGCGCTTCTGGAGCGCGAGATTCTCGACGGCGAGCAGATCGACATCCTGTTGCGCGGCGAGGCCCTGCCGCCCGTCACCGAGACCGCCGCCGCCAAGAGCCAGACTGCGCCGGTCATCACACCGGCGCCGACGACGCCGCGACCGGTCGGACCGCTCGGTGACGTCGCCCCGGGCGCCAGCCCGGCATAATTGATTCTCCGTCCGGAATGTCATTCCTTGGGGGGCGCGGAACACCGCGCCCCTTTTCCTTGAGGCGCCCATGCCCGACTCCCTCTGGCCCGCCGGTCCATCCCCTTGGATCATGGGGATATTGAATGTTACGCCCGACTCGTTCTCTGACGGCGGCCAGTTTATCGACCCCGTCCATGCGGTCGAGCAGGCGCGGCGGATGATCGAAGAGGGCGCCGACATCATCGACGTCGGCGGGGAATCGACCCGCCCCGGCGCGCAGTCGGTGCCCGCGAAGGCGCAAATCGAGCGTGTGGTGCCCGTAATCCAGGCGATTCGTCGCTTCTGGGACGGGCCGATCTCCATCGATACCACCCGCGCGCAGGCCGCCGAAGCCGCGCTCGACGCCGGGGCAAGCTGGATCAACGACATCTCGGCGTTGCGTGATGATCCAGCGATGGCCGTCCTCGCCGCGCGCCGCGGCTGCCCGACGGTGCTCATGCACATGCTCGGCACGCCGCGCGACATGCAGAGTGCGCCCCACTATGATGACGTGGTCGGGGAGGTCTGCGGCTTCCTCGCCGACCGGGCGCGCACCGCCGATGCGATCGGGATCGCGCGCGACAGGCTCATCCTGGATCCGGGCATCGGTTTCGGCAAGACGCTCGAACACAACCTGGCCCTTTTGCGACACCTTCCGCGCCTGACCTCGCTGGGTTATCCGGTGCTGATCGGGGCCTCGCGCAAATCGTTCATCGGCCATCTGACCGGCGCCGCGGTGGACAACCGCCTGCCCGGCTCGCTGGCGGCCGCGCTGGCTGCCGTGGATGCCGGCGCGGCGATCGTGCGCGTTCATGATGTGGCCGCCACCCGTCAGGCATTGACGGTGCACGCTGCCCTCCGGCCTCGCTGATTGGGTGGGCGGGCCTGATTGACCGCGGCGCGCGGCGTGCGTATTATGCGGTGCACGTTGCCCACTCGGCCGCGGAGGGACGGTGGAACTGTTCCACATCGGTTTTCTTCAGTTCCGTCTCATCGACCTCATCGATGTGCTGGTGGTGTCGTACATCTTTTACCGGATGTTCCTGCTGGTCAAGGGGACACGTTCGGCGCACATCGTGGCGGGTCTCATGCTCGTCGGTGTGCTTGCCTTTCTGGCGCTCTGGTTTCAGTTGCGCGGCGTGAGTTGGCTGTTCACCAACCTGGCGACTGTGGGCTTCATCGTGTTGGTGGTGGTGTTCCAGCCGGAATTGCGCGGCGCGCTGGCGCAGATCGGCCAGTCGCGCCTCTTCCGGTCGCTGTTGCGCATTCAGGACAGCACCTCGATGGACGAGGTCATCCGCGGGGTGGAGCGGCTGACCGAACTGGGATGGGGCGGGCTGATTGTGATCGAACGCGATGTTGGGTTGCGCAACATCGCCGAGACTGGCAAGTTCGTCAATTCCAAGGTCTCGGCCGAACTGCTGGTCACCATCTTTACGCCGCATTCGCCGCTGCACGATGGCGCGGTCATCATCCGTGGCGAGAACATCAACGCGGCCGCCTGCACGCTGCCGTTGACGCTCAACGAGGAGTACGCCGACCTCTTCGGCATGCGCCACAAGGCCGCGGTGGGAATCACTGAAGTCTCCGACGCGATCGCCATCGTCGTTTCGGAGGAGACCCGCCAGATCTCGCTGGCGCACGGCGGACGCCTGTACCGCAACATCCCGTTGGATAAGTTAAGCGAGAACGTGTCCGCGCTGATGTCGTCGTAGGCGCACCCATCACGTTCCCCCGAGGCGCGATGCAATTCGTCGATGAAGTCATTGTGCGCATCAGCGCCGGTCGCGGCGGGGCCGGCTGTGTGTCGTTTCGCCGCGAGAAATTCGTGCCGAAAGGCGGGCCCGACGGCGGCGACGGCGGCAAGGGCGGGGATGTGGTCGCCGAAGTCGATCCCAACCTGGCCACTTTGTTGGATTTGCGATACAAGAAACACATCCGCGCCAGGAACGGCGAGCACGGTTCCGGTGCCCTGCGCGCCGGCGCCGGGGGCGCCGACGCCATCATCCGCGTGCCCCCCGGCACCCTGATCTTCGATCAGGAAGAGGGGCGCCTGCTGGCCGAACTGATTCATCCGGGCGAGCGGGCGATCATCGCGCGGGGCGGCGCCGGCGGCAAGGGCAACGCCCACTTCAAGACCGCCACACGGCAGGCGCCGCGCCGCGCCCAGTCGGGCATGCCCGGCGAGTCGCGGCTGATCAAAATCGAACTCCGTCTGATCGCCGATGTCGGCCTGGTCGGCTACCCCAACGCGGGGAAATCCACCTTCCTGAAAGCCGTCTCGGCCGCCGAGCCGAAGATCGCCGCCTATCCTTTCACCACCCTCCAGCCGCAGTTGGGTGTGGTCGAGCGCCACGACTTCCGTACTTACACCGTGGCCGATTTGCCCGGACTGATCGATGGCGCGCATGAGGGAAAGGGACTTGGCTTCCGCTTCCTCCGCCACATCCAACGCACACGCGTCTTGCTGTTCGTCCTGGATATCACAGCCGATTCTCCGGGCGACGATCTGGCGCACCTGCTTGCGGAACTGCAGGCGTACGACCCCCTGCTGCTGGAAAAGCCGCGTCGGGTCGTACTCAATAAGATCGACCTGCTGCCGGGAGGATCGGTTGATCTGGCCGATTACCCGTTCGCCGACTTTGCCATCTCCGCCATGACCGGGCGCGGCATCGA
Organism: bacterium; assembly: GCA_035559435.1. NCBI lineage: Bacteria > bacterium. The sequence goes on along the minus strand of DATMBC010000050.1, from coordinate 4,984 downwards.
GCCGGTCCTGCAATCGCTTGACCAGTTGCTATTGCCCGGCGAAGTTGTGACGCGGCCGGGCGCAGAATGACAAAGTGATCGCCGCCCCTCAGGCCGAGTATTCTCATTACCCGTCATGTCCGTCTCCGATCCCCGCTTTCCAGTCGACGCCGAATACTGGCTGGCGCTGTCGCGTTTGCCGGGAGTGGGACGCGCCACCTTTCTGCGTCTGGTCGAGGCCTTTCAGTCGCCGCGCGGGGCATGGGAGCGGTCTGATTCCGAATGGAACGGGGCGGAGGTGTCGCGAACACGTCTGGAGACTCATTCGGCGCGCGGCGAGGCGCTGGCCTGGGCCCAAAAACAAGTCGACCAGTTGGCGGCCAGCGCCTGGCGGCTTATCGTCTACGGCGGCCCCGAGTATCCTGCGCGGCTTTCGATGCTGCGCTATCCGCCGCCCTACCTGTTCGTGTTGGGGGAAATCCCCGAGCCGCCGGCGTTGGCGATCGTCGGCTCACGGAAGGTGACGGAATACGGCGCCCGAATCACTCAGCAGTTGGCCGAAGATCTGGCGGCCGCCGGCCTGGTGATTGTCTCCGGGTTTGCCCGCGGGATCGACACGATCGCCCACAAGGCGGCGATCGCCATGAAGGGGAAGACCATTGCCGTCTGGGGAACCGGACCGGATCAGGTGTATCCGGAGGAAAACCGGGATCTGGTCAACGAAGTGGCGGCCCATGGCTGTATCCTGACCGAATTCCCCTTTGGGCTGGCACCTGACGCCGCCAACTTCCCCGTGCGGAATCGACTGATCTCCGGGATGTCCGATGGCGTCCTGGTGGCGCAGGCGCGCCGCAATTCGGGGGCGTTGCTGACGGCCGAACATGCTCTCGAGCAGGGCAAGGAGATCTTTGCCATTCCCGGCGAAATCGGGCAGGAGGCATTCGCCGGCACCCATGGCCTGCTTAAGCAGGGGGCGCGGATTGTCACCTGCGCCGAGGATATTCTGAGCGCCTTCCAGCTGGCGGCGCCCGCGCGCGTCCGCCGCGGTGCGGAATCGACCCCGGCGGTGGCGGCGCCGATGCCGCCGCTCAACGACATCGAACGGCGTGTCTACGAGGGCATCGGAACAACCGCTTGCCACATCGACCGGCTGGCGGTTTCTTTGAACCTGTCGGTCGGCGAGACCGCTCGCGTCCTGACCATGCTGGAGTTGAAGGGTCTGGTGACCAAACAAGCCGGCAACTTGATTGCCCGCGCGCGCTGACCGCTACCGACGCAAACCTTGCCGGCCACCGCGACCGTGATTGAGAAAAACGTGACCGTCAGCAACCCGTTGGGTGTCCACGCCCGCCCTTCGGCCATGATTGTGCAAACCGCCTCGAAGTTCCGCTCCGATGTCTGGCTGATCAAAGACGGCAATAAGGTCAATGCCAAAAGCATGCTGGGGGTGATGACACTGGCCGCGGAAATGGGGTCGGTGGTCACCATCGGCGCGGAGGGTTCCGACGAGGAGAAAGCGGTCGACGCGCTGATCAAGGTCTTTGAGATGCGCTTCGGCGAGCGATGACCATGCCGACTCCGGAGATGGCCCGTGATGTGCGCCTGCGCGGCATTGCCGCCGCGCCGGGCATTGCGCTGGGCCCGGCGTTTGTGTACCGCGTGGGGCACGAAGCCCCGCCGGTGCGTTACCTGATGGCGGAGGAGAGCCCCGACGCCGAATGCGCCCGTCTGGATGCGGCGCTGGCGGCGGTCCGCGCCGATCTGCTGCGCCTGAAGAAGGAGTCGCCGGGGACCGTCGGATCGGCCCTGGCCAAGATTTTCGATGCGCAGGTGATGATCGTCGATGATCCGGCGATCTGCGCGCAAGTGAAGGATGCGATCACCACGCAACGCCTCGGCGCGGAGAGCGCCTTTGATCGCGTGGTCGGCGAGGCACAGAAGGCGATCGAACGCTCGCAGGACCAATACCTCCGCGAGATGGCCAACGACATCGAAGCGGTCAAGATGCGGGTCATCAATCAACTGATGGGCCACGGGATTTCCGCCGAACACCATCCCAGCTCGCCGTCGGTCATCCTCGCCAACACCATCACCCCGGCCGACATCATGAGTTTGAGCAAGGGACTGGTGCTGGGCGTGGTGACGCAGACCGGCGGGCAAACGTCGCACACCGCGTTATTGGCCAAGTCGCTGGGGATCCCGGCGGTGTCGGGCGTGGACTTCGACATGCGCACCGTGCGCCCGGCGACCATGCTGGTGGTCGACGGCTTTTCCGGCGTGGTCATTCTCAACCCGGCCCCCCAGACCATCGAGTTCTTTGAGCGCAAAAAGAAGCGCACACACTCACCCTGGCCGAAGAAGCTGGATGCGCTGCGCGATCTGCCCGCCGTAACCACTGATCGCCACCGCATCGCGATCCTGGCCAACATCGACTTGGCCGCCGAGACCGATCTGGCGCTGGCGGCCGGGGCGGGCGGTGTCGGACTGTATCGCACCGAGTATCTCTTTCTGCAGAAAGGCGGATACCCGCCCGAGGCGCGCCAGGTGGAAATCTATCGCCAGGCGATCGCCGGATTGCAGGGACGGCCGCTGGTTGTGCGCACCTTTGATCTGGGTTCCGACAAAGCGGCGCCCGATGCGCCGCCGGAAGCCAATCCCGCGCTGGGCGTGCGCGGTATCCGCCTGTCGCTGGAGAAGTCCGCCACGTTGCTGGCGCAGTTGCGCGCGCTTCTGACCGCCTCCGCGGCGGGACCTATCTGGGTGATGGTGCCGATGATCGCCACGGTGGAGGAGTTTGACCAGGTGCGCGCCCTCTGGTCGCGCGCCAAACAGGAATTGCGCGCGCGCAAAATCCCGTTCGATCCCGCGACCAAACTGGGGCTGATGGTCGAGACCCCTGCGGCAGTGCAACTGGCCGACGAACTGGCGGCCCGCGCCGATTTCTTCTCGGTCGGCACCAACGATCTGGTGCAGTACACCACCGCGGTTGACCGCGGCAATCACCGGCTGCATGCCCTCCAGCACTACTGGCATCCTTCCCTCTGGCGTCAGTTGGCGCAGGTTGTCAAGGCCGGGCACAAAGCCGGCATTCCGGTTGGTATCTGCGGCGAGATGTCGGGCGATCCGAAGGCGGTTCTGCCGCTTCTGGGCATGGGGTTCGACTCGCTTTCCCTCCACCCGAATTCCATCCCGCGGGTCAAGGCGCTGGTGCGCGCGGCCTCGTATGCGCAGTGCCGCCAGACCGTCGCACGCATCCTCGGCGCGTCCACGGCCGATCAAATTCGCAAGCTTGCGACCACGTTGCATGACAAGACGGTGCGCGCGATACGGGTGTAACCGTCAAGCCGACACGACCGTGCTGCCAACCGTCTCGATCATAGCCCCCGGCAATCCGCGCATCATTGCGGCGCTCGATGACGCGTCCGTCCATCGGCGTCTGGACACGGCCGGGATGTGGGATGCGATCGCGGCTTTCCCGGCGCACCTAAAGGAAGCGCCGGCGCTGGCCCAACAGGTGGATTGGCGCTCCTACAAGCCCACGACCCCCGCCGGCGTCTGTGTCTGCGGAATGGGAGGCTCGGCCATTGGCGGCGATCTGGCGCGCTCTTACTGGGAATACGAGTCGCCGGTGCCGATGCTTGTGGTCCGCGCCGATCGTCTGCCGGAGTACATCAACCGTTTTTGGATGGTGATTGTCTCCAGCTACTCCGGCAACACCACCGAGGCGCTGGCGGCCGCCGACGATGCGTGTGCCCGCGGCAGCAGCATCCTCGCGCTGTCCGCCGGCGGGGAACTGGCCGAACGGGCGCGGGCGCGACGCTGGCCGCTGATCACCGTTCCCGGCGGCTTGATGCCGCGCGCCGCGCTAGGTTACTCTTTCGGTCCTGTCATGCTGGCGCTGATGCGCTGGGGAGTCGTGCCGGACCGCGAGGCGGACTTGCTGCGAACCGCCGGGCAATTGGCCGATGCCCGGGCCGCCCTGGAGCCGACGACACCCGCCGTGTCCAACCCCGCCAAACAGGCAGCGGCGGCATTGGCGGGCCGCATTGTCTGTGTCTATGGCACGACGGGTTACACCGATGTGGCCGCGGTCCGCTTAAAGTCGCAACTTTGCGAAAACGGCAAGGCCGTGGCGTTCGCCAGTGCCCTGCCGGAACTGAATCACAACGAGATCGTCGGACTCGATGCCAGCGGCGACCCGGAGCGGTTGGCGGTCGTCGTTCTGCGTTCCAGCGAAGAACCGAAGCCGGCGGCGCGCCGTCTCGACTGGCTCGAACGCCGTGTCGCCGCGCGCGGCATTCCGCTGGTGACGCTTTCCAGCAATGCAACCGACCGTCTGTCGCACCTGTTGTCGCTGGTGCAGATGGGGGACGCCATCAGTTACTACGTGGCCATCGCCACGGGCCATGATCCGACACCCATTCCCGCCATCACGGCGCTCAAAAGGGAGATTGGGTGAGGACACGACTCTGGACCCTCATGCTTGCCGTGTTCTGTCTGCTGCCGTTGCTGCTCGGCGCAGGCGAAGGCGCGCCGGCCGATGGCGGAGGCAACGGCGCCTTCCGTATTGAACGTCTGAATGTGATGATCTTCGCCGCGATCTTTGCCGCGGCGGTGCTCTGGTATATCCGCCGCGCCATGCGGGGCGAGAAGTTCTATATCCGGCCGCTCACCGGCCTTGGCGCGGTCGATGAGGCGGTCGGACGCGCCACCGAGATGGGGCGGCCGGTGATCTTCATCCCCGGCACCGGCGAACTGGATCAGATCCAGACGATCGCCGGGCTGTCGGTCCTCGGACGGGTTGCCGCGGCGACGGCGCGTCTGCGCACGCCGCTGCGCGTGCCGGTGCTCTACCCGTTGCCGATGGCCGCCGCGCAGGAGACGGTCAAGCAGGCCTACCTGGACGAGGGCAACACCGATCCGCTGGATCCGCAGACGGTGCAGTATGTCGCCGGCGAATCATTCTCCTATTCGGCGCGCATCGGCGGGATGATGGCGCGCGAAC
>DATMBC010000049.1 GCA_035559435.1 bacterium | reverse complement strand
GCTCCCGCCGAGCCGTGCTTATCAGGCAAACCTGCCGCAATTCGCGCGCCCGACCCCCGCATTCGCAGAAGCGGCTTTTGAGCCCCCTCCCCCGCCACGCCTAACGAAGGCGGCTCGGCAGGAGCCTCGCCCTCCCGGACCTTCTCAACCAGCGTGGCCAGATCGTATTTGCGGTCATTGCCGACGATCAGATCGACCGCATCGATCCGGGCGACCGCATCGGGCTCGGCCTGCACGTAGCACCCCACGGCGCAGACAATCGCCTCGGGATTGCGGCGACGGACCTTGCGGATCTCCTGGCGGCAGCGGGCATCGGCATGATCGGTGACCGAACAGGTGTGTATGACGGCGACATCGGCGGGCTGGCCGTGTTCGACCACGCGATACCCCCGCTGACGGAACCGTTCGGCGATCATCGCCGTCTCGGCCTGATTGAGACGGCACCCAAGCGTGTAAAAGGACACGCTGCGAGGCGAGTCCAACGAAGTCACAGAGGGAGTACCGGCGACGGACGGCATACAATGGGCGGAATCGGGCATTACACGTCCATGGGCGTGAGGAACCGTCCCTCGATCAGCCGCCCCATGCGCCGGCGGGTGATGGTGGTGCCTTCAGGCCAGCCATCGCAGAGCGACTCGACCATTTCGCGCGGCTTGACCGAACGTCCCTCGCGCGAGACCAGCGTCAGGTACCAGTGGGTGGCGCCGTTGTCGCTTTCGAAACGCCACTGATCGACGAACTCAGCGGCGTTGATCCGCTTGCGACGATCCTTCATGACCCGTTCAATCATCCAGCCGCCGTTGGACAGGCGGTGCTCGAGGTCGGCGATCAGCTTATCCAGACCGCCGGTGCGCGCAACGAGCGTCGTGGTCTCGAAGGAGACGGCGTACTCGAAGCGATCGGTCAGCTTTTCAATCGACGGCGCGCCATCGGGCAGAGGCGCCACCGCGCGCACGACGAACCCCTCATGCAGGGTGGCATTGAGGGCTTCGGCCAACCGGTCGGGAGCCCACGGTTCAGTCAGCTCGACGTCGAAGTACTCGTTCTCCCCGGCCACGCCGACCGGCAGAGCCGGACCGAAGGCCAGCTTGGGATGCGGGTGGAAACCGCCCGAGAAGGCAATCGGCCACTTGGCGCGGCGTCCGGCGCGATCGATCAGGCGGCCGACTTCCAGATGCGACAGGTAGCGCGACAGCCCGAGCTTGCCATAGCAAACGCGGTAGCGGTAGAGCGGACCGGGAGTCGGCTCGAACGGCTGCGCGGCCGCCTCATAGTCGCGGTCGCCGAGTTTGGACTCGCTTTCCTGAAATTCACCGACCTCGCGCGGCACCACCGTGGGCAGACGATCGCGGCCATAGCGGTCGAGCATCGCCTCTTTTTCGATCACGATCTGGTCGGCGGACAGTCCCGCCTGTTCGCGTTCGATGGCGATGGCCTTCAGATCGCAGTCGACGCCGCAATCATAACAGACCAGCTTGACCGTGCCATCCTTGTGCCGCGGCGGGTTGTGCCGTTTGGGCAAATACGGTTTCTCGCAGGGATGCAGGAAGCGCGAGGCCAGCCCGGCCTTGAGATCCTTGAGCAGAAACTCCCTGGATACACGCGAGTCGATGTGGTCCCAGATCAGTTCCGCTTCGGTCGGCAGCGCCGGGAGAAACTGGTCGGGGTCCAGCCCCGCGGCGCGGAACGACTCGTTCCAATGCTCTTCACGGAAATAATCGCTCCACTCGTCGAACCGCGCGCCGCGCCGCCAGGCGGCTTCGATGATCTGTCCCAGGCGACGGTCGCCGCGCGAGAAGACCGCCTCGAGACGCGAGAGGCGGACCTCGTGCGTCTTCAGGTCGATCCCCTTGAACTTGCGCAGACGATCCTGCAAGAGGCGCTGTTTGCGCATCAGATTGGCGGGATCATCGAAGGGCACCCATTGGAACGTCGAGTGGGCCTTCGGCACCAGCGAAGAGACCGAAACGACCACGGTGATCCCGCGCGGGCCGACCCGTTTGCCGATCTGGTAGACCCGGATGGCGGTCTCGGCGATGCCGATGACATCCTCGTCGGTCTCGGTGGGCAGGCCGATCATGAAGTAGAGTTTCAGCCGGGTCCAGCCGTTGGAAAAGGCGATCTCGGCGGCGGTGTCGATGTTGGCGTCGGTGACGCCCTTGTTGATGACATCGCGCATGCGCTGGGTGCCGGCTTCGGGCGCGATGGTGAAGCCGGTCTTGCGCACCTTGGCGATTTCGCGGGCGATTTCCTCGGTGACGCCGTAGACGCGCAGCGACGAGACCGACATCGCCGAGCGGCGGATCTGCAGTTCGGCCATCACCGCCTTGGCCAGCGGTGTGATGCAGGAATAGTCGGCGGTCGACAGCGCGGTCAGCGAGGCCTCCTCGAAACCGGTCCGGTCGATGCCGTTGACGATGGTGTTGACGATCGATTCGGGGGAGCGTTCGCGCACCGGACGGTAGATGATTCCGGCCTGGCAGAAACGGCACCCCTCGGTGCAGCCGCGCGCGATCTCGACCGCGACGCGGTCATGCACGATGTCTCCCTGCGGCACGAGGATGTCGGCCGGGAAGGGATAGCGATTGACATCGTCGACCAGGGCCTTGCGCACCGGATACGGGGCGCCTTCGGTCGGGCAGACATGGACAAATCCGGTGGCCTCATCGACGCGGGTGCGGTAGAGCGACGGCGCGTAGAGACCGGTGATCTCGTTGGCCAGTTGGGCGATCCGTCCGGCGCGCGGGACACCCTGCGCCTTCAGCTCGGCGTTGCGCAGGAGGACATCGCGAAAGGCCTCCTCCCCATCGCCGATCAGAAAGATGTCGACGAAGTCGCTCATCGGCTCCGGATTGAAGACCACCGGTCCGCCGGCCATCACGATCGGATCATCGTCGCCGCGCTCCCACCGGTGCAGCGGGATGCCGCCGAGCTCGAGCATGGTCAGCACGTTGGTGTGCGACATCTCCGATTGCAGCGAGAAGCCCACGATGTCGAAGCGCCAGAGCGGCGTGCGGGTCTCGACGGAGAACAGCGGCACACGGTGGTCGCGCAGGCGCGCCTCCATGTCCGGGAAGGGGCAGTAGGCGCGCTCGACATAGATGCGCGCGTCGTTGTTCAGGTGGGCATAGAGGATGCGCAGCCCCAGGTGCGACATCCCGATTTCGTACGAATCGGGAAACGCCAGACAGGCGCGCGCGGAGACCGTGGCCGGGTCTTTGGTGACGCGGTGCAGCTCGCCGCCGATGTAGCGTCCCGGCTTCTGGACCGTGTCCAAGAGGCGGGCCAACAGCCGATCATCGATGGTGATGTCTGATCTCATCATCATCCCGCGGCAGACATGGTTGCCTGCCCTCCTCCGTGTTCAATCGAGATGGCCGACGACGTAGCGTTCGTACTCGCGCAGATACGTCAGCGACTTCAAATCGCGCATGCGGTCGAGAAAGACCACGCCGTTGAGGTGATCGACTTCATGCTGGTAGACCACCGCCGGGAATCCCTCGACCTCGCGGTCGATCGGCTTGCCGGCGCGGTCATGGCCGCGCAGACGGATCTTGCGGATGCGCGGGACCCGTCCGCGAAAGTCGGGAATCGACAGACAGCCCTCGTAGAAGGCGATTTCTTCATCGGTCAGGAAGGTGATCTCGGGATTAAAAACGGCGCTGCGCTCGGCCAGAACCCGTCCCTCGTGCTCGGGATCGGGGATTTCCTCGGTCACCAACAGACGGAACGGCTGATGAACCTGCGGGGCGGCCAGTCCGACGCCGACGTATTCGACCATGGTGTCGAACATGTCGTCGACCAACTGCTGCATTTCCGCGGATTTGATCCGGTCAACGGAGACCGGATCGGCGACCCGGCGCAGGATGGGATGACCCAGTTTGGCGACTTTGAGGATGGCCATGGCGTTGTCAGCTCGTTATGCCCGTAACCCTCCGGAAGTTAAGAAGTTCCGGGCCGGGAGTAAACCCCAATATCCGACTGTTTCGGTCATAACATTCTGACATGGACGATGACGAAAAGTCAAGCGAGCCAGATTGACGCACTCGCTTGTGGCACAATTCAATAAACGGACAAATCCCGCCTTGTTTGGGGGTGGTTTTTGACAGCGTGGCCCCAATTCGCGCCGTAGGTTGTGCGAGCGCGCGTCCGCATGTCACGAGACGCCAACAAGGGGCTTGCATGAGTGTTGCACAACCGATTTCCAGCACCAAACCGCGGCCACGGATGACCCCGGAACCTCCGCCCCGCCGGCCGCAGGTCTACAAGACAATTGACGGCAACGAGGCGGCGGCCTACACCGCCTACCGTTTAAGCGAAGTGATCGCGATTTACCCGATTACTCCTTCCTCGCCGATGGGCGAGCACTCCGACGCCTGGTCCTCGGCGAACGAGCCCAACATCTGGGGCGCTATTCCCAGCGTGGTCGAGATGCAAAGCGAAGGGGGCGCGGCGGGCGCGGTCCACGGGGCGTTGGCCACCGGGGCGCTGACGACGACGTTCACCTCGTCGCAAGGCCTGTTGCTGATGATCCCGAACATGTTCAAGATCGCCGGCGAGTTGACGCCGACGGTGTTCCATGTGGCGGCGCGGGCGGTGGCGACGCATGCGCTGTCGATTTTCGGCGACCACTCCGACGTGATGGCGGCGCGCTCGACCGGGTTTGCGCTCCTGGCAGCGGCCTCGGTGCAGGAGGCCCATGATTTCCCGCTGATCGCGCAGGCGGCCACGCTCGAGTCGCGGGTGCCGTTTGTGCACTTCTTCGACGGGTTCCGCACCTCGCACGAAGTGCAGAAGATCGCCATTATCGACAAGGAGATCATGCGCGCCATGATCGACGAGGAGCTGGTGTTCGCGCATCGCCGTCGGGGCCTCTCCCCCGATCATCCGGTGCTGCGCGGGTCGGCACAGAATCCCGATGTCTTCTTCCAGGCGCGCGAAACCGTGAATCCGTTTTACGCGGCGACTCCGGCCATCGTGCAGAAGCAGATGGACCGTTTCGCCGAGCTGACCGGGCGCCGCTACCATTTGTTCGACTACTTCGGCGCGCCCGACGCCGAGCGGGTGATCGTCATCATGGGCTCGGGCGCCGACACGGCGCGCGAGACGGTCGACGATCTGGTCGCGCGCGGCGAGTCGGTCGGCGTGGTGGTTTGCCGCCTCTACCGGCCGTTCGACAACGCCGCATTCCTGGCGGCGCTGCCGGCTTCGGCCAGGTCGATCTCGGTGCTGGACCGCACCAAGGAACCGGGCGCCACCGGCGAGCCGTTCTACTGCGATGTGGTCACCGCCATCCGCGAGAACGAGGAAGAACCGTCGCGCCGCCTCAGGCACGCGCCCCGCATCCGCGGCGGCCGCTACGGACTGTCGTCGAAGGAATTCACCCCGGCGATGATCAAGGGCATCTTCGACGAGTTGAAGAAGGACCAGCCGAAGAACCACTTCACCATCGGCATCAGGGACGATGTCTCGCTCACCAGTCTCGACTACGATCCGCTTTTCCGCACCACGCACAGGAACCGGTTTGCGGCGGTGTTCTATGGGCTGGGGTCCGATGGCACGGTGGGCGCCAATAAGAACTCGATTAAGATCATCGGCGAGGGCACGGACAATTACGCGCAGGGGTACTTTGTCTATGACTCGAAGAAGGCCGGATCAGTGACGGTCTCGCACCTGCGCTTCGGGCCGGAGCCGATCCGCTCGGCCTACCTGGTCGATGAGGCGCAGTTTGTCGGTTGCCACCAGTTTGTCTTCCTCGAGAAGTACCCGGTGTTGGAATTGGCGGCGCCGGGCGGGACGTTCCTGCTCAACAGCCACTATGGCCCCGACGAGGTCTGGGACCATCTGCCGCGGACGATTCAGGAGGAGATCATCGCCAAGAAACTGAAGTTCTGGGTGATCGACGGCTACTCGGTGGCCAAGGCGGCGGGGATGGGCGGGCGCATCAACTCCGTGATGCAGACCTGCTTCTTCGCGATTTCCGGCATCTTCCCGCGCGAGGAGGCGATTGCGCGCATCAAGGCGGCAATCCAGTCGACCTACGGCGTCAAGGGGAAGGAAATCGTGGAGATGAACTGGCGGGCGGTCGATCAGACGCTGGCCAATCTGCACGAGGTCAAGGTGCCCGACAAGGTGACCAGCCGGATCGAGCTGCCGCCGGTGGTGCCCGATCATGCGCCGGAGTTTGTGCGCAAGGTCACCGCGCCGATGATCGCCGGACGCGGCGATGATCTGCCGGTCTCGGCGATGCCCTGTGACGGGACCTTCCCGGTGGGCACCGCCAAGTGGGAAAAGCGCAACATCGCGCAGGAAATCCCGGTCTGGGACGGCGATGTCTGCATCGCCTGCGGCAAGTGCGCGATGGTCTGCCCGCATTCGGTGATTCGTATCAAGGTCTATGACCCGAAGTATCTGCAGAACGCGCCGCCGACCTTCAAGTCGATCGACGCCAAGGACCGCGAGTGGGCGGGCATGAAGTACACGATCCAGGTCGCGCCCGAGGATTGCACCGGCTGCGGCGTGTGCGTCGACGTCTGCCCGGCCAAGAACAAGTCGCAGACCCGGCTGAAAGCGTTGAACATGGCGCCGCAACCGCCGTTGCGCGAACCGGAACGCGCCAACTGGGAGTACTTCCTCACCATTCCGGAACTGGACCGCAGACTGATCAAGCAAAGCAGCGTGCGTCAGTCGCAGGTGCTCGAGCCGCTGTTTGAGTTCTCCGGCGCGTGCGCGGGCTGCGGCGAGACGCCGTATCTGCACCTGTTGACGCAACTGTTCGGCGATCGCGCCATCATCGCCAACGCGACGGGGTGTTCTTCGATCTACGGCGGCAACCTGCCGACGACGCCGTACACGGTCAACGCCGAAGGCCGCGGCCCGGCCTGGTCGAATTCGCTGTTTGAGGACAACGCCGAGTTCGGCATGGGATTCCGGCTGACCATCGACCAGCAGAAGCAGGCCGCCTGCGATCTGCTCAAGACGATGGAATCCGCCCTCGGCGCCGAGTTGGTGAACGCGCTGGTCACGGCCGAGCAAAAGGACGAAGCCGACATCTTCGAGCAGCGCGAGCGGGTCGAACTCCTCAAACGCAAACTGGCGGAGATCGACACGCCGGAGGCGCGTCGACTGCTATCGCTGGCCGACATGCTGGTGAAAAAGAGCGTCTGGATAGTCGGCGGCGACGGCTGGGCGTACGACATCGGCTACGGCGGCCTCGATCATGTGATGGCGTCGGGACGCAACGTCAACATCCTCGTGCTGGACACCGAGGTCTATTCGAACACCGGCGGCCAGATGTCGAAGTCGACGCCGCGCGCCGCGGTGGCCAAGTTCGCCGCGGCCGGCAAGCCGGGACCGAAGAAGGACCTGGCGCTGATGGCCGCCACCTACCGCAACGTCTATGTCGCGCGGGTCGCCATGGGGGCCAAGGACGAACACACGCTCAAGGCCTTCCTGGAGGCGGAGTCCTACGACGGTCCTTCGATCATCATCGCCTACAGCCACTGCATCGCGCACGGCATCGACATGATGCACGGCATGCAGAACCAGAAGGCGGCGGTGGCCTCGGGTCATTGGCCGCTGTTCCGTCACGATCCACGCCGCGCCGCGCAGGGGCTCAATCCCTTTGTGCTCGACTCGGGGGCGCCGAAGATGAAAATCGAGGATTACCTGCGCATGGAGAACCGCTACCAGATGCTGACCAAGAGCCATCCGGAGCGCTCCAAGGAACTCTGGAAGAACGCCCAGAAGGACGTCCATGAGCGCTGGGAAATGCATCAGCGCCTGGCATCCGGCGGCGACCACGAACCAAAAACCGACGGGGGCGTGTAGCGATGGACCTGAGCACAACCTATATGGGCATGACGCTGGCCAACCCGCTGGTGGCCTCGGCGTCGCCGCTGTCGGAAGAGATCGACAACATCAAGCGCCTCGAGGATGCCGGCGCCGCCGCGGTCGTGCTCTACTCCCTGTTTGAGGAGCAGCTCTCCCGCGAGCAGATGGCGCTTTTTCACCACCTCTCGCAAGGCACCGAGAGTTTCGCCGAGGCGGTGACCTACTTTCCCGAGCCCCCCGAGTTTCACGTCGGTCCGGAGCAGTACCTCGAGCACATTCGCCGGGCCAAGCAGGCGGTGGAGATTCCGATCATCGCCAGTCTGAATGGTTGCACCAACGGCGGCTGGACCGAGTTCGCGCGCCTGATGCAGCAGGCCGGAGCCGACGCCATTGAACTGAACATCTACTCGCTGCCCACTGATCTGGACCGCACCGGGGCCGAAGTGGAGCAGGACTGCCTCGACACGGTCCGGGCGGTCAAGTCATCGGTGAGCATCCCGGTGGCGGTGAAGCTGTCGCCGTTCTACAGCTCGATGGCCAACATGGCGCGTCGGCTGGATGACGCCGGGGCCGACGGGCTGGTGCTGTTCAATCGCTTCTACCAGCCGGACATCGACCTGGAGACACTCGATGTTCACCCGAATGTCCTGCTCAGCCAGCCGCAGGCATTGCGTCTGCCGCTGCGCTGGATCGCGATCCTCCACGGCCGTGTGCGCGCCAGTCTGGCCGCGACCAGCGGCGTGCATAACGCCGGCGATTCGTTGAAACTGTTGATGGCCGGCGCCAACGCCACGATGATGTGCTCGGTCCTGCTGAAGCGCGGCATCGGGCACTTGTCGCTGGTGCTCGAGGAGATGCGCCATTGGCTGAAGGAACACGAGTACTCCTCGGTGCGTCAGTTGCAAGGGTCGATGAGCCACCTGCACACGCAGGATCCGTCGTCGTACGAGCGTGTGCAGTACATGCGCGCCCTGCACAGTGTGCCGGTGCCGGATTGAACGACCGATGACCGAGGGCCCGTCGGGAGCGCCAACGCTTCGGACGGGCCCGGTTTTTTTATGGCTTGACGGGCCCGTCAGGGATGGCGATCATAGGTGACTGTGGTTCGCCTCAAAAGGCGAGTCGTTGAGCCGTCCCTGTCGTCCAGCCCGGCCTAGGACACCGCCCTTTCACGGCGGCGACACGGGTTCGAATCCCGTCAGGGACGCTTCCTTTTTCAAGCCCAAAACGCATCCGGCCCCGATTCGATGGTGACATCGAACCGGGGCCGGACAGTCTTCGCGGTCGGTGCGGCCCTTGCCGCCCGACCGCCGACTACTGTGCGGTCAGACTGGCGTACAGCCGTTTGGCATCGGTCATCCAGGGCACATCCCAGTCGGCATTCCCCCAGAAGACCATCAGACGTTGCAACGGCTCGATGGCGTCCTTGTTGCGGCCCAATTTGACGAGGGCTTCGGCCTGCAGTTGCAAGCCGCGCAGGTAGGGCGCGCCGATCCAGTTGACTTCGGATTCCCGGCGCAGCTGCACAAGTTCGCGCAGGGCTTCGTCGTAGCGTCCCAGCCCGATCAATGCCTCGGCGACATTGGCGCGCCAGAGGGTGGTGTCGTTGCTGTAGCGGCGGCCGCGCAGGTAGTGATCGTAGGCGGACTTGTAATCGCGCATCTCGATGGCCAGGCACCCTTCGATGCCGGCGGCTTCGCCCAACAGGTCGAGTGTGTCGAGCCGTCCGCCCCATTCGGCGCGCACTTTCTGGATCAACTGCCGGGCCTCGTCGCCGCGCTGCAGTTTGCAGAGGGCATAGGCCTGCAGGAGATCCCCCTGCGGGCTGATCGTGTCGATCTGCGCGACGCGGCGAAATTCTTCCAGCGCCTCGGCGGGACGCCCGGCGTCGAAGTAGACCCACCCCAGATTGTTGCGGGCGCCGGCTTCCTGATCGCGCAGATCAGCCGCCTCGGCCATGGTGGCGGCCTTGCGCAGGATACTGACCGCCTCGTTGAACCGTCCCCAGGTTTTGTGGACGGAGGCGACGCTGCGCAGCGCCAGTTGGCGGGTCAGTTGGTTGTCGCTGGCCAGGGTCTTTGAATACCAGCTGATGGCGCTGTCGGGCTCGCCCTGCAGGACGAAGATGCGGGCAATTTCACGGTAGCCATTGCGCTTTTCCGGGTCGACGTCGATGGCGCGCTGGTACCAGACCCGCGCCGAATCAAGGCGCCCCTGCGCCAGTTGCACATCGCCGAGAATCTCCAGCGGGATCACGTCATTGGGGCGCACCTCGCGGTAATGCGCGGCGACCTCGGTGGCGGCGGCGTAATCCTTCTTCTTCAGATACGCCTGCGCCAGAGCCAGAAGCGCATACGGATAATCGGGGTCCAGATCGAGGGCGCGGCGGCAGTAGAGGATCGTCGTGTCGGCCTCATTGCGTATGCCGCCGGAGGCGAAATTCGCCACCCAAAAGAAGGCCTCCTTGTGAGTCGGGCATTCGACGGTCGAGCGCTTGAGCGTGCGCAGCGCCGATTCAAAGTCGCGCTTTTCGCCGATCTCCACGGCCAGCGCCTGGACCAGCAACCGTTCGCAGGTGGGCACGCGGTCGATGTAGCGTCGCGCCACGGCCATTGCCGCAAAACCCTGCTCGGAACGGCCGTCGGAGAAGTAGGCGATGGCCTTGCGCAGGTACGCCAGGGCGAAGCTCGAATCCAGTTCAATGGCGCGGTCGAAGTGCGGATGGGCCGCATCCCAGTCCAGCGCATGGTAGAATTCCATCCCACTGAGATACTCGCGGTAGGCCTCGGGGTTGTTGGTGGTGGCATCGGAAACCGGGATGTCGCCGGCCAGCGCCTGCGTTTCGGAGAGTCCGATGCGGCGCTTGATGCGCAAAGAGAGGTCATCGACCATGGCAAACAGATCGTCGCCGTCAACCCGCTCCGAGCCGACGACATCGCCGCTGGCGACATCGATGATCTGGGCGGTGATGATCGAACGGCCGCCCAGTTTGGAGAGGGCGCCGGTCAGAAGACGCGTCGCCCCCGCCTTCTTGGCGATGTCGATGGCGTCGCTTTTGGCGATCCGCCCGTCGCCGTAGTCGAACTCATGCTTGGCCAGGTCATAGAGCCGCTGGCTGGAGACCACCTTGACGAACTCGGAGGCCGACAGATCGGTGGTGAGCAGGTCGGCGATGATGTCGCCCTGACGGTCGCTGTCGCGGGGATCGCTCAGGTTCTCGAAATTGAGCACCGCGACGGTGTTCTCGTTGGCGACCGCCTCCCCGCGCTGGGGACGGGAGCCATCGTCGCGGTCCAAGGCGAAGAGGATGCCCGTCAGAATGGCGGCAACGCCGGCGATCCCCCAGAGGAGGCGGCGGCGGCGCCCGCGGCGGTAGACCGGCAATTGCCCGGATGAGATGCGCGAGATTTCCATCGCGCGCGCCACGGCGCGCAGATCGGCTTCGACCGCGCCGCCATCCGGGTAGCGATCGTCGCGTTTCTTGGACAGACAGCGCTCGATCACTGCGATAATCGGATCGGGAATCTCCGGATCGAGGGTCTTGAGCGGCGCGGGCTGCTCATGGACGATGCAGTAGAGCGCCGCCGCGGCGTGCTCGGCGGCGAAGGCCATCCTGCCTCCGAACATCTCGTACAGCAGGACACCCAGCGAGAAGACATCGGAGCGGGCGTCGATGTCCATCCCCTGCGCCTGCTCGGGGGACATGTAGCCGACGGTGCCGACGGTGGCGCCGCGGTTGGTCAGGCCGGAAGATTCGCGCCATTTGGCCAGGCCGAAGTCGGTCAGGCGGGCGCGGTCATCCTTGCCGATCAGGACATTCTCGGGCTTGACGTCGCGATGTATGATGCCATGGGCATGGGCGGCGCCGAGGGCCGAAGCCAGCTGGATGCCGTACCGGATGGCCTGCTCGCGCGAGAGCCGTCCGCGCGCCAGCTTTTCCTTGAGCGTCTCGCCATCGACGTAGGCCATGGCGATAAACGGCTGGCCATCGTAATCGTTGATCTCGTAGATGGTCAGGATATTGGGGTGGTCGATCGAGGAGGCCGCGGTGGCCTCCAGCTCGAGCCGGCGGCGGCGTTCGGGGTCGGTGGCGAACTCACGCGGCAGGAACTTGAGGGCGACTTTGCGGCCGAGCTTGGTATCGGTGGCCAGAAAGACTTCGCCCATGCCGCCCGCCCCCAACCGGGCGATCACCTGGTAATGTCGGATTGCCTGGTCAATCATCGGGGGGAATCACTCGCACCGGCGCACCATTGTCAACACGTACCTCGGGGCCGCTTTTTGACTGTCGCATTCCGGCGCCCCGACTAAATTGTACTGGATTGGGCGCGCGAATGTTGCGCCTTTGTCCTCCCCCATGACCGATCCGACCACATTCACCCTGCGCGTGGAGAAGGTGTCGAAGTCCTTCGGACGGCGGGTCATCTGCCGCGGGGTCGAGCTGGAGCTCGCCGCCGGCGAAAGCATCGCGGTGGTCGGGCCGAATGGCTCAGGCAAATCGACCTTCGTGAAGATGCTGGCCGGGCTGGTCCGTCCCGATCGGGGGCGGGTCAGCCATTACCGCGACGGACGCGAAATCAAGCCGGAACACTGGCATCGTCATCTGGGGATGGTCTCGCCGGAGTTGGCGCTCTACGAGGAATTGAGCGGCTATGAGAATCTGGCGTTTGCCGCCGCGGTCCTCGGATTGCCTGCCGATCGAGCGCATTCTGACACGTTGCTGGAGGAAGTCGGCCTCAGCGGCCGTGGCGCAGATCTGGTCGGGACCTATTCCTCGGGGATGAAGCACCGTCTCAAATTCGCCGCCGCCTTCCTGAAGGAGCCCGCGCTGCTGCTTTTGGATGAACCGACGGTGATGCTGGATGAGGACGGCGCGGCGCGGGTCTGGGCGGCGCTGGCGCGCCGCCGGGCCGCGGTCGTGATTGCCACCAACGACCCCGATGAGGCGCGACGGGCCCAGCGGCAGGTGACCATGGGAGCGGCCGATGCATAAGGCCTGGGCGGTCCTGGTCAAGGACGTACGCGCCGAGTACCGGACACGGTATGCGGTCAACGCGCTCTTTTTGTTCGCCCTGGTGACGCTCACGGCGCTGTCGTTTGCCACCGGCGGCACCGCGCTCTCCCCGCTACTGGCGGCGGTGTTCTACTGGGTCATCCTCTTCTTTTCGGTCTTCTCGTCGCTGGCGCAGACCTTCGTCAAGGAGGCGGAGACCAAGACCGAGTTCTTTCTGAAGCTGAACGCGCCCGACGACGCGGTGTTCTTCGGCAAGTGGACCTTCAACCTGATCCTCGTGTTTCTGCTGAATGTGATCCTGACGCCGCTGTTTGTCATTATGCTCAATATCACGCTGGCGCACTGGGGTGTCTGGCTTGTGACGTTGTGCCTGGGCGGGATCGGGCTGGTCTCGACCACCACCTTGCTGGGGGCTTTGATCGCCGCCGCGAATGTGCGCGGGGCGCTCTTTTCGGTGTTGGCGTTCCCGGTGTTGTTGCCGCTTTTGGTCACGGCGATCCGGGTCTCGGAGACGTGCTTTGGCGGCGGCACGGAGCTGGCCCAGGCCGACGCATTTCTGGTGCTGGGATCGTACGCGGTGGTCTCGACCACCGCGGCCTGGCTGCTTTTCCCCTTTGTCTGGCGGGATTAAGCGGCTGTCAAAAAGTCTGAGCGAATCGGTTTGGTTTTGGACCGTGTGGAAACGACGCTGTATAATCAGCCGGCATGGGACGGGAGGCATAGAGTGCTGTTGGTGCGCATAGGGGCGATCGTGCTGATCACGGCGGTGACGGTGCTGGCGTTTGTCACCGGTCCACCGCTGGCGGCGATGCAGTCGGGGGGCGAGGCCTCGCGTTTGTTTTACTTTCATGTGCCGATCGCGCAGGTGTCGTTTCTGTCGTTCATGGTGGCGGCGGTTTACGCGATCGTCTATTTGCGCAAACGCCGTCCCGACCATGACCGCGCGGCGGCGACGGCGGCGGAAATCGGCCTGATCTTCTCGATTGTCGCGTTGGTGACCGGGGCGCTCTGGGCCAAGCAGGCCTGGGGGGCATACTGGAACTGGGACCCGCGGCAGCTATTCCTGTTTGCGCTGGTGCTCTTTTACGGGGCATTTTTCGCCCTGCGGCAGGCGACCACCAACCCCGACACCAAGCGGCGGGTTTCGGCGGTGTATCTGATTTTCGGCGGGGCGATTTCGCCGTTTCTGTTTTTTGTCCTGCCGCGGCTGTACCGCTCGTTGCACGAGGACGCCAACCAGGTGGTGATGGCGGCGGGGTCGCAATCGACCATGTCCCCGCAGGTTGCGAGCATTTTTGGCGCCTCGACGCTGGGATTCCTCTTGCTCTATGTCTGGATGTTCAAATTGGGCGTGGCCGCCGCGCGTATTGAGGACGGCCCGGACGCCGATGGGGAGTGACAAATGAACGCGAACACAACGGCCGTGGTCGGGGTTCTCATCGTCTGGGCGGGAATTGTCTGGTACCTGGTCCGGATCGACCGTCGGATTAAACGGGGAGCGCGAACCGATGAATAAGCGGTACATCGTGGGAATCGGGATCATCGTGATCTGCGGGGTGGTGGGCTTTTCCGCCTTTCGCGGGTCGTTGACACCCTATGTCAGTTTCGCCGAAGCGCGGCAACTGGATCGGAATTGTCAGGTCATGGGGACCATCGACAAGGAGAATGTCCGATACGACCACGCCGCCGGGACCCTGCATTTCAACATCATCGACGAACAGGGGCACTCATTGCCGGTGGCCTACAAGGGCGTGACGCCCGGGAACTTCGACCAGGCCAATTCGGTGGTTTGCCAGGGGCAGTTTGTGGCGGGGACTTTCGAGGCCAACAACTTGCTGGTCAAATGCCCGTCGAAATACCAAGGCATGGAGGCGGCCGGCGAGCAAAACCCGCACGAAACCAAGCCAACCGACGACGGCGTCTAAACTCCTCCGCGATTGATCTGCAAAAGGCCGCCTTCGAGGCGGCCTTTTTCTTTCCAGTTGGAGCACAAGGATTTCGGCCCAATGCCGATACAGATATGGGGTATCCGGCTCCGATTCCACAAGCGGACCCTGACGAGGTAACTGCGTCCAATGGCCGACCAAACTTCGCATGTGCTGACCAATGCCTCCCGGCCCGCCGTATCGGCCCCGCACGGCGAGGACACGGACGCCCTCTTGGGCCAGATCCGCGAATTGCGCCGCGAGGTGTTCGATCTGAACGCACTGTTCGAGCTGGCACGTCAGTTCCACGAAGTCTGGGACGTGAACGCGTTGCTGGATGGCCTCCTGCTGGTGGCGATCGAGCACACGCGCGCGGGCGCAGCGGCGGTGGCGACGACGGAGTCGGACGGGAAAGAGCGGCTGTCGCGCTGGCGATCGAAGGGGTGGGACGCATCGGAGGAGCCGGACTGGACGGCCGAGTCCAATGCCGGCTGGGTGCGATGTCTGTGCGAACACCGCCACCCCATGGCGCTGTCCGCTCTGTGCGCGCAGTGCCCGGATGACACGGCCCAGTTGGATGCCTTCCGCCGCGCCGGTTGCATGATGCTGGCCCCGATGGTGCGTCGTGACCGGGTGCGCGGCCTCCTCTACCTTTCCGGACGTGTCGATGGCGCCGCATTCACCTCCGGGGATCTGGCCTTTCTGGATTTACTGATGGATCAGTTCGTCGTGTCGCTGGACAACGCCGTTCTTGCCGAACGCGAGCGCGACACGCATGAGCAACTGCTGATCGCGCGCCAGCAACTGGCCTCGGCCGAGAAGCTGGCGGCGCTGGGGCAGATGGCGGCGACCATCGCCCACGAAGTGCGCAATCCCACCGGCATCATCCGCAACTACCTCGCGTTGATTCGTCCGGCGTTGACCGGACACCCCGCCGAACTGGAGCACCTCGACATCATCAGCGAAGAATTGGTGCGCGTGGAAGCGTTCGTGCAAAACCTGCTGGGGGCGTTCCACCCGCATCGCTCCGAAGCGGCGGCGTTGTCGCTGCCGGGGCAACTGGAGCAGGTGACTTCGTTCTTCCGGCCGCGGTTCGCCGGCCGCCGCATCGAGGTCGTCAACCGGCTCGATGGGTCGGTTCCGCCGGTCTACGCCGAGCCGGAGCCGTTACGCCAGGTCCTGATCAATTTGCTGCTCAACGCCATTGACGCCATGCCCCGCGGCGGGACGATCACGTACTCGGCGGAGTGGACGGCGGACACGGTGGAGCTGGCGATCGCCGACACGGGCAGCGGCATTTCGAAAGAACTTCTCGATGACATCTTCAATCCCTTCGTGACCTCGAAGCCGCAGGGCGAGGGGAGCGGGCTGGGGCTTTCGATCTGCCGGGGTCTCCTGGAGCGTTTCGGCGCCGCCATCGCGGCGCGCAACCAGGCCCCGCCGGCGCACGGCGCGGTGTTCACCATTCGGCTGCGGCGCGCGGGCGACGCGGAATGCCAGTCTGTGGATATCACCCGACAACTCTTTCCCCATGAGGTCCGACGGTGAACGAACCGGGAGTGATGGCGATGCCGCCGCGCGCGGCGGGGGCGCCGACGGTTGGCCGCATTCTGATCGTCGACGACGAAACCCGGATGACCGATTCGCTCTGCGCGCTCTTGGCGCGCGCGGGACATTCGACGGCAGGGGCCTACGACGCCGACGGCGCCGAACGCCTGCTCGACCAGGACGATTTCGACGTGGTGCTCACCGACCTGCGTCTGCCCGGGCCCAGCGGGCTTGACGTGCTGAAGGCGGCGCATGCCAACGACCCGGAGCGGCCGGTGATCATCATGACCGCCTACGCGACGCTGGAGGCGGCGGTCGCCGCCATTGGCGAGGGCGCCTATGACTTTCTGATCAAGCCGGTGGACCAACACGAACTGGAATTGACGGTCGCCCGGGCGCTGGACCGCCGTCGTCTGCAGAAGGCGACGCGGAAACTGGTGGACGAGCTGCGCACATCCAATGAGCAACTGTCCCGTCGGGTGGCCGAGCTCGACGCCCTCCACGAGGTGTCGTTGGCGCTGTCGACGACGGCGGAATTGCCGAAGCTGTTCGGCGCAATCCTGCAGCGCGCCACCACCGTGGTCGGGGCCAAGCATGGCTCGGTCATGCTGCTTCAGTCGTCGGGGCTTTTGAAGATCGTGGCGGTGCACGGCAAGGAGTCGCGCCACCTGGAAAACACGGAGATTCCCGTCGGCAATTCGATTGCCGGCTGGGTGGCGATGCACGGCGAGCCGCTGTTGATCGAGGATGTCGAATCCGACCCGCGGTTTGCCCATCGCAACCGTCCGCAGTTTGAGACCAAGTCGCTGATGTGCGCGCCGCTGCGCACGCCGAACGGCACGTTGGGCGTGATCTGCCTGTCGGACCGCCATGACGGCGCCAGCTTTTCGCACGAGGATTTGAAGCTGCTGTCGACCGTGGCCACGCAGGCGGCGATCGCCATCGAGGATTCGCAGAACTTCCAGACGGTGCGCCGCCAGCTGCGCGAGGCCACCGCGTTGCACCAATTGTCGGAGCAACTGACGGAGGTGGAACGCACCGACCAGATGGTGATGGCGGTGTTCGCCTGTCTCGATCAATTGGTGGTCTGTGATTCGCTGCAGTGGTGGCTGTGGGACTCGGTCAGCCAGTCGCTGCGGCTGTATGCCGACACGACGCAGGCGCATCTGCCGGACATCGACAATGCGCTCGCGGCGGCGTTGCCGGTCTCGGCGGT
>DATMBC010000048.1 GCA_035559435.1 bacterium | reverse complement strand
AGCACCTACACCGACGGGGAGGGGCGGGTGACGACGCTGAGCTACGGCGTCACCACCACCGGGGGGACCACGACCACGGTGAATGCGAATAACGCGGTGCTCTCGAGCACCGACACCCAGACGACGTCGACGACGTACAACCTTAATACGTCGGCCCTCACCACTGTCCCGGCCGACCCCAACGCACTCATCCCCGGCGTCATGCGCTATGACGTCGCCGGCGCCCTCGACAGCCAGCTCCTCTACACCATCGATGTGCCCGCCGGCAGCAGCCTGCTGCATGTCCAGACCGACGGCGGTACGGGCGATGCGGATCTCTACCTGCGCTTTGGCGCGCCCCCCACCCTCGATACCTTCGACTACCGCTCCTGGGACAGCAGCGCCGCCAATGAGGTGATCGCGGTGACGAACCCCGCGACCGGGCGCTGGTACGTGATGGTCCATGCGTTTACCGAGATTAGTAACGTCCGCTTAATCGCGCACCTGGACACCTCGCCCTCCGACGTCCTGGTGCAACCCGGCACCCCAGTAAATGATTTACACGCCGGCGCCGGTACCGATCTCCTCTACCGCTTCGACCTGCCCGCGGGTGTGACCGATCTGCGCATTGAGCTCACGGGCGGCGACGGCGACGCCGATTTATATCTGAAGCAGGGACAGCCCCCGGTCTTCGACCCCTTCGACATCGACTGGTGGTCGGAAAACGCCAATAACGAAGAACTGATCGACATCGATACCCCGGTGTCGGCCGGTACCTGGTATCTCTTGGTGCGCGCCTACACGAGCTTTACCGGCGCCCGGCTGAGCGTCAACTACAATCTTGACATTAATTTGCCTCCGACCGTCAACGCTGGCGCCGATCAGACGGTCGCCGTCGGCGCCAACGTCACGTTGAGCGGGAGTGCCGCCGACGCGGATGGCATCGCTTCCGTCAGCTGGCGCCAGCTCGACGGCCCCGCCGTGAGCTTAAACGGCGCGAACACCCTCATCCCGAGCTTCACCGCCCAGAGCGCGAGTGGCCCCACACGCCTTCGCTTCGAGCTCACTGCCACCGACGCTCAAGGCGTGATTTCAACCGACACGGTATCCGTGGCGGTGCGCGGCGCGAGCATCGTCTATGTCGTCCAGTCCGGCGACACCTGGGCGAGTATCGCCACGGCACTCTATGGGAACAGCGGTGTGGCCGATGAGCTGCAAGCCGCAATGGGCAATCAGCCTTTAGCGGCGGGTGAGCAGCTCAGCAATCTGCCGGCAAGTTTAACCGACACCGTCACCACCACCACGACGGTACCCCCGTACTACACCGTCCAAGCGAGCGACACCTGGGCCTCGATCACCCAGACGGTCTACGGCACGAGCGATGCCAATGCCGTGAGCACCTTACAAAGTTCCCTCGGCAACCCGACCTTAACCACCGGTCTTCGTCTGACGGTGCCG
>DATMBC010000047.1 GCA_035559435.1 bacterium | reverse complement strand
GAGCCGGTCTCGCGGAGGATGACCGCCGCGACGGCGGCGCGGGCGTCATCGGCGCAGAGCGCTTCAATACGGGTGCCGATGCGTCCCTTTTTCATCATCAGCGGGAACGTGACGACATCGACCGCGCCGGCCTCGCGCAGCTTCTCAGAGACCCATTCGAAGACTTCCGGGCGGGTGTTGTCGATGTCGCTGGCGGCCAGCCAGAGCGTGTCGTGCTCGAAGGAGGCATCGACAAGGCCGAGGGTCGCGCGCAGCAGATTGGGGCGGTCGGCGAATGTCTTTTGTCCGGCGCCATAGCCAATGCGCTCGGCGCGCAGGACAATGTCGGTCGTGAATTCCGCCGCTTCCGCGAGGATGGCGGCGGCGGTCGGTGTGGTGGTCTCACCCAGATCGGCGACCAGGCGCACGGGAAGATCCTTGAGCAACTCCAGCGCCGCCGGAGCAGGGAATTGAATCGGGCCGTGCGCCGAGCGTCCAACGCCGGATCCAAGCACCAGCGGCGCGCAATAGACCCGTTCGATACCCAGCAGTTCGAGCGCCAGCAGCGATCCGACAATATCAATGACCGCATCGTTGGCGCCGACCTCGTGGAAATGCACTTTATCGACGGTGGTCGAATGGATGCGCGCCTCGGCATTGGCCAGACGGCGGAAGACGGCAGTGGCCTGCGTTCGCACCCGTGCCGACAGCGAGCCGGCATCGAGCAATGACTCCACGTCCGCCAAACGACGGTGCCGGGCCGACTCTTCGACTGTGACCGTCACGCGGGCGGCGGCGATCCCATAGGAGGAGACGCGCTCGACCTGGAGCGCAAACTCGGCCGGCACAATCGGCTGTAGGGTCGCCCGGATTGCGGCAAGATCGGCGCCCAGATCGACCAGCGCGCCGAGGATCATGTCACCGGCGGCGCCGGACTGGCCATCGAAATAGACCGCGCGCATCGGTCAGGCCACCAGCGCCCGGGATTTGGGAATCCAGCCGCGATCCAACGGCAGATACTGATCAATCCAACCGCTGTCGGCGTTGTCCAACAAGCCGGCGTGCCCGGCCAGATAGTCGGCAAAGAGGCGGCGAATCGCTTCAGGGTCTTCGACGCGCATGAGGCGGTCGCGCAGTGTGTGCGCGTCGGGCCAGCCCTTGATGTAGGCGGCCAGCACCTTGCGCAGACCGCGCACCACCACCGCCGGCGGTTCGGGGGTCACGCGGATCTTTTCGGCGATGTGATGCCAGGCGACGGTCAGGACATCGGCGGCCGACGGTTCGGGAAGACGCTCACCGGTGGCGAGGAAGTGGTTCACTTCGGCAAAGATCCAGGGCCGCCCCACGGCGGCGCGTCCGATCATCACCGCGTCGCAACCGGTCTGATCGAGCATCGCCTTGGCGGTGTCGGGGGAGGTGACATCGCCGTTGCCGATGACCGGCACACGGGACTCATGCCTTTTGAGTTCGGCGATGTATTCCCATTTTGCCGGACCGGCATATTTCGGCCCCCAGGCGCCATCGGCGCGGGTGCGCGCATGCAGCGTCACCGCCTGCGCTCCCGCCTCGACCGCGCGCGCGGCGGCCTCGCAGTGCACCAGCGTCTTCTCGTCCCACCCGGCGCGCATTTTGACCGTGACCGGCAGAGGCACCGCATCGACAGTCTCCTTCACAAGACTGGCCAGGAGGTCGAGATCCTTCAGAAGCGAGGCGCCGCCGTTTTTCCCCACAACCTTGCGGACCGGGCAACCGAAGTTGAGATCAATGAGGTCGGGCCGGTAAGCCGAAAGCATCTGGGCAGCGCGGCCGAATGTCTGCACGCGCGCGCCAAACAGTTGGTAGGCAACAGGATGCTCGTCATCTGCCAAGGCCAGTTTGTGCTCCTGGCTCATGGTGTTGAAAAGCAGGCCATCGGAGGAGAGAAACTCCGAATAGACGATCGCGGCGCCGAAACGGCGGCAGAGCCGACGGAAAACAACGTCGGTGATGCCGGCCATCGGGGCCAGCAGGGCCCGTCCGGCGATGGTCAAGTTTCCGATCCGCATGCCGAGAAATATAGGTGTCACCAGCCCGATCGGCAATGTCGGGCCAAGAGATAACCGTACCGGCGACTCCTGCCGTTCGGCGGCATTTGCGTCGACGGGGCCGCTCGCCGGGCTGGGTTGGAGGGGGCAATGACGGAAATCGTGGTCCGCTACGAGGACAAGGTGATCGAACGGGTGATCACCGAAAAGAAGCGCATCAGCGTCGGACGCAACTCCGACAACGACATCGTGCTGGACAACCGCGGCGTCTCGCGCAAGCATGCGGTGATCGAGATCAATCCCAACAATTGCGTGATCATCGACAACGAGTCGCTCAACGGCACCTTTGTCAACAACCGCCGGGTGGAGGAGGAGATCCTCAACGACGGCGACACGATCACCATCGGCAAGTACTCGCTGGTGTTCCGTCCGAATGTCGAGCCGGAAACCAAGTTGTCGGACCTCGACGGCACGATGACGCTCAACACCCGCAAGCACCGCGAGCAGGTGGAGGCCGATCGCCGCGACCGCGAGATCGTCGCCCGTTCCGGCGGCGTGGCGGTGCTGATGGGTGAGAAGAACGCGCCGACCGATGAGATCCGTCTGGCCGGCGGCACGCTCACCTTCGGCAAGGCCGGTTTCTGCAATGTCAAGGTTGCCGGCTGGTTTGTCCCCGATATCCAGGCCACGCTCGCGCTGGAAAACGGCCATTATGTCCTCTCCAGCGTCGGCCACCGCAATAAGACACGTGTCAACGGCGAGCCGGTCGACAAGGTCGCGCTGAAAAACGGGGACCTCCTGCAGGTCGGTCGTTCGGTGTTCCGGTTTGTCGCCGGAAGCAACGTCTAACACGAGGCCAAACCGCGGACATCCCTATGAAAAGCGCACCGTCCAAATTCAACGGCATGCATTTCCGCCAGGAGAACACGCTGCTGCGGCGTTTCGGGCCGTTTATGCTCTATGGCCTGATCACGCTGCTGGTGATCGTGCTCTACATGGACAATCACCACTGGCTGGCATCGCTGGAACTGGGCATCCAGGACACGATGGTGTCGCTGGGGCGCAAGACCGACCCACCCTCCGAAGTGGTGGTGGTCAACATCGACGATGACGCGGTGAACAAACTGGGGCGCTGGCCCTGGGATTCCGAACGCATCGGCTATCTGGTCGGTATGCTGTCCGAATACCGTCCCAAGGCCATCGGGCTGGATGTGGAGCTGCCATCCGATCTGATGGAAGATCCCCAAGGCAATCTCTTTTTGGCGGACATGATTCACCGCGCCGGCAACGTGGTGCTGCCGCTGCGGTTTACGCTGGCGGAGGACGGCCGTTTTACGCAGACCGCGCCGGATTATGTGTCGAAGTCGAGTCTGGTGGTGATCGACGAGGGCGCGCGGCTTTTGGATTTCCCCTATCCGCAATCACTGAACGCCACAATCCCCTACGCCGAGGCCTGCCGGGCCGCCTGGGGGCTGGGGCATGTGAACACCTGGCAGGATGTCGATGGCAAGGTGCGCCGCGACCCGCTGGTGGTCAATTACGAGGGACATTACTACCCGTCGATGGCGCTGCAGTTGGCGCGCGCCGCCGCCGGCGCCGATCGTCTGCAGGTGAAAATCGAGCCGGGCGAGTCGGTGCGGATGGCGGCACGCACCATTCCGACCGACGAGGGCGGGATGCTGCGCATCGATTACCGCGGGCCCGCCGGGACCTGCCGTTCGATTTCGGCGGCGAAAGTGCTGGAGGGGTCGGATGATCTGCAGGGTCTGACCGACAAGATCGTGGTGGTGGGTGTGACCGCCTCGGGTTACGGCACCACGTTGCGCACGTCGGCTTCCGATGATTTCCCGCGCGCCGAGAAGCTGGCCACGGTGACCGCCAACATTCTGGCCGGACGCTATATCACCACCGTGACATTCTCGACGTTTCTCGACTTGCTCATCCTGATTGGGAT
This sequence comes from bacterium, assembly GCA_035559435.1. Lineage (NCBI taxonomy): Bacteria > bacterium. Next base: position 48,807 of record DATMBC010000047.1, on the reverse strand, counting down.
CGGGGTGTTTGCGGCCGTGGTGCTGCCGCGGGTGAGTCTGGTCAGCCGGGTGATCGTGCTGGTGGTCTTCGCCGCGCTCTTCTTGAACGTGAACTTTGTGCTTTATCAATCGCTCAAGCTGGTGACCAACACGCTTTACCCCACACTGGAGATCCTGCTGTTCCTGGCGTTTGCGCCATTTGTGAAACCCAACAACGAGAAGGTGGCCTTGACCCGCCCGGTCAAGCGGGCCCCCATCCCGGGCGAAAAGCCGGCCTCGACATCGGGCGCCTACCGGGTCATCCCGGCCGAGCCGGAGCCGACGCCGGAGGTATCCGCAGCGCCGACGGTCAGCATGGACGCTTCGCCGGGCAGCGGCACCCCCTTCCCTGCCCCGCCGCCTGAGCGGCGCGAGGCGACGCCGTCGGGAGGACAGTTCAACGCCGGTATCACGCTCACACCGTCCTTTGAGCCGGGGATGGACGGCGATGTCCCGCTGGTGGAAGGCCACACGAGCACGCGCACAAGTTCGCCGGTGCCGATCGATCTTGACCGTCCCGAGCCGATTGAGTTACAGGCGTCAGGGCCGGAGGCGTTCGCGACCCAGTCGGGCCCGAACATGTCCGGCCTCAAGCGGCTGGGGCGCTATGAGATTCTGGAAGTGATCGGCCAGGGAGCGATGGGCACGGTGTTCAAGGGGCTGGACCCGGCGATCGACCGTATGGTGGCGCTCAAAACCATCCGCACCACCGGCGGCATGAACCCGGCGCAGACGATGGAGTTGCGCGAGCGGCTGGTGCGCGAGGCCAAGGCCGCCGGCAAACTGTCGCACCCGAACATCGTGACGATTTACGACGTCGGGACCGAGGGCGACATCGACTACATCGCGATGGAGTTTCTCGAGGGCACGACGCTGGAGGCGCTCATCCGCAAGCAGCAGGTGATGAACTTCCGCATCGTCGCCAAGATGCTGCACCAGGTCTGCGGCGCGCTGGACTATGCGCACAAGATGGGCATCGTGCACCGCGACATCAAACCGGCCAATATCATGGTGCTCGATGACTTCAACGTAAAGGTGACCGACTTCGGCATCGCGCGGTTTGAATCGGGCGCAATGTCGATGACCCAGACCGGCATCGCCATGGGCACGCCGTATTACATCGCGCCGGAACAACTGCGCGGCGAGGCGGTCGACCGCCGCTGCGACCTGTTCTCCCTCGGCGTGGTGGCCTACGAAGTCCTCACTCGCCGCCGCCCGTTCGACGGACCGAACATCTCGGCTTTGATCTACTCCATCACGCAGTCGAACCCGGCGCCGCCGTCGAAACACGATCCGGTGATTCCGGGGCTATTTGATTTCGTCGTGAACAAGGCGCTGGCCAAGGACCCGCGCCAGCGCTACCAGACCGCCGAAGAGATGGGCAAAGACCTCGAAGCGTTTGTCGAGGACATGGCAGGGGCGAAGAACTTCCGGCGGTAAAACCCGGCAACCAACTTTGCGCCGAAGGGCCGATCGATGATCGGCCCTTTTGCTTTATGCCGCGCCCGCCCGCGGAATTTCCGCTTGCCGCAGGCGACGGATCTGCGCATACTCATGGCATCCTTTGTGGTCCCGGCCCCGCCGGGGCATCGTCTGTCAACCCACTCTGTCAGGAGGGATTCATGCGCAAAGCAGGTCTTGTGCTGGGGGCCTTCGTGCTGGCGTTCGCGGCCGGCGTGATCTGGTCGTCGGTGACGGCCGAATCGCTGGAAGCGAAGCCGTACATCTGTAAACTGGCGGTGGAGCCGTTCTTGTACTGCGAGCCGAGCAATCGCTGCAAGGCGGGCGAGCAGTTCTGCTACATGTGCCAGGGCGTGGAGCCCTCCGGCGCCCCATGCCTCTGCAGCCGTGTCGGTTGCATGACGCCGTAACTCGATTGTCTCAGGCGACGAAAAAAGAGCCGCCCGATGGGCGGCTCTTTGCTTTTGCGGCGGCCGCGAATCGCGCCGGACGCTCCTGCCTCACTCTTTGGGCGCGTCGTGCAGCAGCCCTTCGGCGATGCTGATGGCGACGCCGGCAAGCATGACTTCGACACCCAGTTTCGTGAAATCGCTGGAGATCAGGTCGCGGTTGATGTTGGCGTACAGCGAGCAGCCGGCCTCGCGCTCGACCACCAGGCCGGAAATCCGTCCGCCCGATTCACCGACGAAAGTCACTTCGCCGAGTTCATCGGAGACAACAAAGCCGGTGCAGTTGTGCAATTGCAGATGCCCGCCGGAGGTGTAGACCACCACCATCGATCCGAGTTGGCGTCCCAGACGGGTTTCGGGATACAGATCGATGCTGAGGGCGCGGCGCTCGGCGCTGGACACCAGCCGGAGGTGGTAGTGGTCTTTCTGGAATTCGCGCACCTCGGGCTTGAGGCAGGCGGCGATGCGGTTGATATCCTCTTCGGCAAACATGAGAGTCACGTCCCGTCTGGTTGGTTGTCGTCCAGCCCTGCTACGGCGCGGGCGTGCCGGAAGATTCAGAATTCTGCCGCGGCTCGGGGGGTGTCGCCGGACGGTTGATCTCGCGGTCGATCTCCGATTTGGTCTCGTCCATGGCGCGCTTGAACTCACGGATCCCCTTGCCGAGGCCGTGGGCGATATCGGGAATGCGCTTGGCACCGAACAGAAGCAAGATCACCAGAAAGATGAGGAGCAATTCCTGCATGCCGATGCCGCCGAACATTCCGTCCTCCTACAGATACCACCACCGGAAATAAATCAACAACAACAGCACAAACAACACACTGACGAAATTGATCCGCAGCGTGAAACCAAAGGCGAACGCGACCGCATAGAGGTCGAGGTTGACCGGTTCGACGGGGTGCAGCGCCGCGCCCTTGCCCAGGCCGATTTCGATGTTGCTGGTGAAGATCGTCTTCATCGTGCCGTCGGGCAGAAACGAGCCGACCAGGTGGCCGACGAGGGCCCCGGCGACGGCGGCCATCACGATGCCGACGATGAGGAAGGTGATCTCGCGGCCTCTCACACCCGGGCCCGCCTCTTTTCGATCAAGGGCGACGCCGAGGGGGTCTCGGTGCCGACCGCGGGGACGCCGACGCCCAGAAGCGACTGGAACAGCACCAGCCCATCGGCGCTGCCGAGGATTGATTCGACCGCGCGCTCGGGGTGCGGCATCATGCCCAGGACATTGCCCTGCGCGTTGACGATCCCGGCGATGTTGTGGCGCGACCCGTTCGGGTTGGAACGCAGATCGGGTTCGCCCTGCGCGTTGACATAGCGGAAGACCACCTGGTTGTTGGCCTCCAGGCGTTCGAGGACGTCATGATCGGCGTAGTAATTCCCCTCGCCGTGAGCAATCGGCATCTTCAGGATCTGACCGACACGGGCGCCGCGGGTGAAGGGGGTCTTGTTGTTCTCGACGCGCAGGCGCACGTTCTGGCAGGTAAAGCGCATGTGCGCGTTGCGGCGCAGCGTGCCGGGCAGGAGCCCGGCCTCGGTCAGCACCTGGAACCCGTTGCAGATGCCCCACACCAGCCCGCCGTCGGCGGCGAATTTGATCACCGACTGCATCACCGGCGAAAAGCGCGCGATCGCCCCGGCGCGCAGATAGTCGCCGAACGAAAACCCGCCGGGCAGAATCACGCAGTCGACATCGTGCAGATCCGGATCGGCATGCCAGAGGAACTCGACCGGGCAATCCAGCACATGGCGAAAGGCGGCGTAGGCATCATAGTCGCAATTCGAACCCGGGAAGGTGACGACACCGATTCTCACTCGACGACCTCCACATGAAAGGTTTCGATCACGGGGTTGGCGAGCAACTTCTCCGACATGTCCCGCAGCTGGGCGCGGGCCGCCTCGGGCGAGGCGGCATTCAACTTGATCTCAAACGTCTTTCCGGCGCGCACCTGGTCGATTCCCTGATAGCCCATATGCTCCAGCGCGCGCTGAATGGTCTGCCCCTGCGGATCGAGCACTCCCTCTTTCAACCGAACAGTGACTTTGCCGGTAACCATAACCATACAGTCAGACTACTGCCTTCTTCAGTTTTGCGGGGGTGAACGGTACGTTGCCAGTCATTGCTCTTCCGCACGTAGTATACCCGCCGGACAGGCCAAACCCAACCGTTTTTCGCAGCGCGCAACACATTGCACAACAACAGATTGCTCCTATTGGCCCAGTGGGGCTAACCGGACCGTTTGAGCATTGATTGCGCGGATGGGGTGACAAAGACGACCGGAGCGGGAGGCATTGGTCTCGACGCACCCGGTCGCGAAGCGTAAGTTGGATGGCGCGCTGCGCGCGCGGGGGAGCGGGGCATGCCAGGTTTTCTCGACCTTCTGGCACAGAACAATCTGCTGCTGTTGTTCACGATTATCGGGCTGGGGTACCTGATCGGGAACATCAGCATCTTCGGGTTCAAACTCGGGGTGGCGGCCCTGCTGTTTGTCGGAATCGCCTTCTCGGCGATCGATCCGCGCCTGATTCTGCCCGAGCACATCTACATCATCGGATTGGTGCTGTTTGTCTATGCCATCGGCCTGCAGGCGGGGCCGGGTTTCTTCGCCTCCTTCCACAAGCGCGGTCTGCGCATGAGTCTGATCGCGGTGGCGATCCTGGTCTCATCGGCGGCGCTGGCGGGTGTGCTGGGCAAAGTGTTCGGATTCTCGGCGGCGACAATCGCGGGATTGTTCTGCGGCTCGCTGACCAACACGCCGGCCCTGGCGGCGGCGGTCGAGGCGGTCAAGAACATGGGACCGTCCCTCCCGCCCGACCGTGTCGAGTACTACGTCAACAGCCCGGTGGTTGCCTACGGTCTTGCGTACCCCATCGGTGTGCTGGGTGCGATCTTCTGGATCACCGTCCTCTCCAAGGCATTCCGCGTCGACTTCAAGCGGGAGACCGCCGCGCGCGAGAAGGAATCGGAAGCCGAGCAGATTGTCAGCCGCACCTTCCGGGTAAGCAATCCGGCGATTGTCGGGATGACCATCGAGCGCTTCATGGCGACCATCGAGGATCCGGACTTTGTGCTCTCCCGCATCAAGAAGGGCGAGACCATCGAAGTGGCCAATCCCGACACGGTGCTGGCGGCCAATGACCTGGTGATTGCGGTGGGACCGGCGCGGGCGTTGCGCGCGGCGCATCTGTATCTGGGCGAGGAGTCGCAGGAGAAGATCGCCGCGCGTCGTGACGACACCGCTTATCGCTGGTATTTTGTCTCGGAGCGCCCGGTGGTCGGCCGCACGATCAGCGAACTGCAAAAGCAACGGCCCTTTGTCGGCGCGATCACCCGTCTACGTCGCAACGATGTCGAATTTGTGCCGTCGCCGAGCACCACGCTGGAAATGGGCGATCGGATCCTGGTGGTCTCGCCGCGGCAGGAGATCGAGCGCATCACCGACTTCTTCGGCGACTCGCTGAAGGCGCTGTCGGAAACCGATTATTTGTCGCTGTCGCTGGGGATTGTGCTGGGAGTCTTCCTCGGCATGGCGCCGATCCCGCTGCCCAATGGCACCTCGTTCAAGCTCGGCTTCGCCGGCGGGCCGCTGATCGTGGGACTGATCCTCGGACGTCTGGAGCGCACCGGAAGAATCCAGTGGGGTCTGCCCTACAATGCCAACCTGGTCCTGCGCCAGATCGGATTGGTCTTCTTCCTGGCCGCCATCGGCACCAAGGCGGGCCTGGGTCTCATGGAAACGATTCAGAGCGGGGCGATCGGGATGATCGTGGTGGCGCTGGCGATCGTGTCGTTCGTGTCGGTCAGCGTGCTGGTGGTCGCGCACAAGCGCCTGGGGTTGCCGATGTCGGCGGCGATGGGCATGCTGGCGGGCGTGCAAACTCAACCCGCCTGTCTCGCCTATGCCAATCAGCAGGCGCAAAACGACCTGCCCAACCTCTGGTATGCTCCCGTGCAGCCGGCGTCGATGATCGCCAAGATCATCCTGGCGCAGGTGATCGTGACGACGCTGCTGCTTTAGCCACGGTCGGCCGCCGGGTTACGTGATCGAGCGATCCGCCGACGACGCTTTCCGACTCAACGCGGCACGGAAATCCCCGCACACACGGGTTGAATACGGCGCCTGTTCTGCGTAGGATGTCGCGCAACGGGACAATATGCAGCTGGCAGTCCCAAGACGAGGGAGAACGGTTCGATGACGCAGGAGCGTGATTACATACTGGGCACCCACGATGAGGAGATCGTCCGTCTGGGCATCCAACACCGGGTCTGGCGGCCGCGGGCGCTGGACGCCTGGCGGCGCGCCGGATTCACCGTCGGGCAGACCATCCTCGACATCGGCTGCGGCCCGGGGTATGCCTCGATTGATCTGGCGGGTATCGTGGGCGACGGCGGGCGCGTCCTCTCGCTGGACCGTTCGCGCCGATTCCTCGATACGTTGGAGACGGCGGCCACGGGATACGGGCTGGGCAACATCCGCACCGTGGAAACGGATCTGGAGGATGGCCGGCTGCCGGAAACGGCCGCCGATGGCGCCTGGTGCCGCTGGGTGTTCGCATTCCTGAAACAACCCCGCCGTTTGCTGGAAGCGATCGCGCCATCGTTGCGCCACGGCGGGGTACTGGTCATTCATGAGTATTTCGACTACTCGACCTGGCGCACGACGCCGCGCTGCCCGGAAATTGAGGAATTTGTCGCGGAAGTGATGACAAACTGGCGCTCCGACGGCGGCGAGCCGGACATCGGCCTGCAGTTGCCGCTCTGGCTGCCAGAGTGCGGCTTTGAGATCGTGGAGATGCGGCCGATCATCGACATCGTGCCGCCGGGCAACTTCATCTGGCAGTGGCCGAAGTCATTCGTCCGCATCGGCCCGCAGCGCCTGGTCAGTCTCGGACTAATGACCGCCGAGCGGGCGCATCAGATCGGGGAGGCCTTTGAGCGGGTGGAGAAGACGCCGCACGCCCTCATGATCACGCCGGCGGTGATGGAGCTGATCGCGCGGCGCCGTTGAGGTTACTGCCAGGGTTCTTTATGCTCGACCTGGCGGCGGCGGCGCGGCAGGCGCAACGGACGCTCCAGCGAGCCGCCGTTGGAGACGGTCTCGATGATCTCGCGGACAAGGCCGTAGGCGACATAGCCCAGCACCAAGGGAAACGCGGTCTTGGACATGTCGATGAGCACCGCAATCACACCGATCAGGAGATAGAGAAACTTGATTCTGTCCTTAAGCGATCGCCAGCTGGTGGGCTTGTCCTCGTACGGAATCGTCGACACCATCAATCCCGACGTGACGAGGGTCATCGCAATCAGCAGTCGCACATACTTCAGCTCGCCCCACAGTTCGAAGCTAAACAGCGTGTAGGACACCAGCAGCGAGGCGGCGGCGGGAATCGGCAACCCCTCAAAACCCTCGCGCGGCCCGGTCTTGGCGCCGAGGTTGTAGCGCGCCAGCCGGAACGCGCCGCACATTACGAACACGAAGCCGAGCACCCAGCCCCATTTGCCCAGGTCCTTCAGACGGAACGAATAGACCATAATCGCCGGTGCCAGGCCAAAGGTGATCAGGTCGGCCAAGGAATCGAGTTCGACACCGAACCGGGTGGCCCCGCGGGAGACCCGCGCCACGATTCCATCGAGGCCATCGAGGAAGAATCCCAGCAGAATGAACTGGCAGGCATGCCGCCATTCGCCGTCCATCGACGAGAGAATCGACAGGAACCCGCAGAAGAGGTTCCCCATCGTGAACATCCCCGGGAAGATCCCGCGGAAGTTGCGGACATGGCGGTCGTCGTGTTCGGGCATGGCGGGCGCTCGGAAACCGATAAGCTCAATTCTCCAGCCGGCGCGCGATCACCGTTTCGCCGGCTTTGACACGATCGCCGACTTTGACGGTCGGCGCGAACCCGTCGGGCACGATCACCTCGACGCGCGAGCCGAAGCGGATCATCCCGATCCGGTCCCCCTGTCTTAATGTATCGCCCACCTGCGGGGTGCAGATAATACGTCGTGCGAGAATTCCGGCGATCTGCGCCGAGCGAATCGTCCCGCGCGGCGACTCAATCACCAGGTCGTGCCGCTCGTTCTGCGACCCGGCCTCGTCCTTCCAGGCGAGCCCGAACTTGCCGGGATGGTGGACGGACTCGCGCACCACCCCTGATACGGGCGCGCGGTTGACATGGACGTCGAGAACGGACAGAAACGTATGGATCTGGGTGCCGCCGTCGGGATGCGGTCCGACCACCACAATCCGTCCATCCGCGGTGGCCACCACCGCCTCGGGATCGTTGGGGGGACGACGGTCGGGGTCGCGGAAAAAGTAGCCGAAGGCCAGCGCCGCCGCCCCGCCCAAAAGCGCGATCAACGCGCCGCCGAGCCGCGCGCCGGCCACCCAGAGAATCCCACCGACGGCCAACACCGCTAGCGCGGGACCCACAAAGAGCCAGCCGTCGCGCGCCATCCCCTCCCCTATTTCTCCGCCAGCGCGCGTTTGAGAATCTGCCGTGAACGGCGCAGGAAGTAGCGGACATCGAAAATCTCGTCGAGCTGCCGCGTTGTCAGGTGCGATTGCACCAACTGGTCAGCGCGGACGCGTTCCTCGAAGGTCGAGTCGCCGTCGGCCTCCAGCGCCAGCCGCTGCACGATGGTGTAGGATTTGTCGCGGGAGCCGATCTTCTCGGACAACGCCAGCAACAGGCGCTGCGAAAAGACCGCCGACCCCAGCCGCTGAAGATTCTGCCGCATCCGTTCCGGGTGGACCCCCAACTGCGTGAGCACCTGATCGAGCAGATACAGCTGATAGTCCAGCGCGATCGTGGCATCGGGAATGATCACGCGTTCAACCGAGGAGTGCGAGATGTCGCGTTCATGCCAGAGCGCGACATCCTCCAGCGCCGGGATGACATGGGCGCGCAGAAGGCGGGCGATCCCGCAGATGCGCTCGCAGAGGATCGGGTTCTTCTTGTGCGGCATGGCCGAAGAGCCTCGCTGCCCCTTGGCGAACCCTTCGGTCATCTCGCCGGTTTCGGTGCGGTGCAAGAGCCGGATTTCCTGCGCGATCTTCTCGCAGGTGGCGCCGAGGGCCGCGATGGCGAAGATGTATTCGGCGTGACGGTCGCGCTGGAGCACCTGGGTCGAAATCGGCGCGGGGCGCAGACCGAGTTTGCGGCAGACATACGCTTCGACCGAGGGATCGAGGTGAACGAAATTGCCAACCGCGCCGGAGATCTTGCCGACAGCCACCGAGTGGATCGCCGACTTCAGCCGCCGGCGGCCGCGCTTCAAGTCCGCATGCCAGAGCGCGAACTTAAGCCCGGCCGATGTCGGCTCGGCGAAGACCCCGTGGGTGCGTCCGGCGATCGGCGTGTCAATGTATTTGCGCGCCAATGCCGCGGTGCGTTTGATGCTGGGCTCCAGCGCATCGAGCAACAAGGCGCCCGCCTGCACCATCCGCACCGACAGCGCGGTGTCGACGACATCGGAGGAGGTCAGGCCATAGTGCAAATACTTCTCATCGGCGCCCAGATGCGAGCCAACGTCCTTGGTGAAGGCAATGACATCGTGGCGGGTTTGGCGTTCAATCGCTTCGATGCGTTTGACCGAGAAGCGCGCGCGGCGGCGCATGCGGGCCGGGGCGCCCCTGGGGATGAGCCCCATCTGCGCCAGACGTTCGGAGGCCAGCAACTCGATCTCCAGCCAGACGCGGAACTTGTTCTCCTCCGACCACAATTCCCCCATGGCGGGGAGTGTGTAGCGGTCAATCATCGGATGCCCCCGTGTGGCGCTACACGCGCGCCGCGGCCTTGCGTTGGTCCGGCGAGAGCTTCTGCCAGTCGCGGTTGAACGCCGCGTTGCCCAGATCGGTCAGCGGGTGCTTAATGATCTGCTGGAGAATCTTAAACGGGATCGTGGCGACATCGGCGCCGCGCAGCGCCGCCTCGACGACGTGGAGCGGATGACGAATCGACGCCGCCAGGACCTCGGTGGAGAGCGCGTAGTTGTCAAAGATCGTCACCAACTGGCTGACCAGCTCCATGCCGTCATGGCCGATGTCATCCAGTCGGCCAACAAAGGGCGAAACGAAGGTGGCGCCCGCCTTGGCGGCCAACAGCCCCTGGGTGGCGTTGAAGATCAGGGTGCAATTGGTGCTGATCTCGCGGTCGCTTAACTGCCGGATCGCCTTCAACCCCTCGGCGGTCATCGGAACCTTGACTGTGATGTTGGGGGCAATGGCGGCCAAACGAATCCCCTGCTCGACCATATCCTCGGCCTGCTCGGCGACCACTTCGGCCGAGACCGGCCCCTTGACGATCTGGACGATCTCATGCAGGATATCGTCGAAGCTGCGTCCCTCCTTGGAAACCAGCGAGGGATTGGTGGTCACGCCATCGAGAATGCCCCAACTGGCCGCCTCGCGGATTTCGTCGACACTGGCGGTATCAAGAAAAATCTTCACGGTTCCTCCTTGGTCGGTTCAGATTCTTAAGAAAGGCACGTCGGGGCGCCCGATTCAATCGAAATCGAGTGGCTCGCCGACGCCGTCCGGGTATTCAACCGCCTCCAGCGTCAAACCGTGCGGCGGCGCCGCATCGCCGCAGAGGGTGACATCGCCGGCGGTCAGAATCTCGCGGAGGCGTTCCGGTGTTCCCTGTCCGCGCGCCACCGCGACGCTGGTGCCGACGATCAGCCGCACCATTTGGTGAAGGAACCGGTCGGCGCGGATCCGGTAGGTAAGGTTGTCGCCCTCGGTGCGCCACTCGGAGTGAGTCACGCTACAGCGATTGTTTTCCTTCAGCGACAGCGCCCGGCAGAAGCCGGAGAAATCCTGCGTGCCGCGAATGATCGCCGCGCAGGCATGGAGACGGTCGATTGCCAGTTCGCCATGCACCTGCCAGTCGCGATCGCGATTGAAGGGCCAGGCGCCGCGCCGGACCCGGTAGACATAGCGGCGGGCGATGGCGGAATAGCGGGCATGGAAGTCATCGGCGACGCGATGGAAGGATAGAATCGCCAGATCATGCGGCAGCGCCACGCGCAGGCGGTGATGCAGCGCCACGGTGTCGATCGGTTCGGGCCAATCGAAGTGCGCCGGCAACGCCAGGGCATGCACGCCGGTGTCGGTGCGTCCGGCGCCGGTGAGCGCCACTTCTTCCCGGTCCCCGAGGAAGCGCGACAGCCACACTTCCAGCTCGCCCTGCACCGTGCGCAGACCCGGTTGCTTCTGCCAACCGTGAAAGTCGCGGCCATGGTAGGCGACGTCGAGACGATACCTCATGCCAGGGGACTCCGCGCCAGAATCCAGACGATCCACCCCGCCGCCAACAGGCCCAACCCGATGTAATCGATGGTTCCCAGACGAAGGCCATGCACGGCCGCCGGGATGCGGGCCGTGTCGAAGCCGCGCGAGGCGAGCACCAACGCGATGGCGTCGCTGCGACGGATCGCGGCGGCAAAGACCGGAACGACCAAGGACGGATAGGCCCGGGCGCGCGCGATCAGACCACCACCGCCGCCGATGCCGCGAGAGTTTTGCGCCAGACGTATCAGACGGGATTCGTTCAGGAAGTTGGGGACCATTGCCACCAGAAAGAATGCGAGATAATAGAACTGCGCCACCGGCAGACCGAGATGCCGCAGCGGCAAAAGCCAGCGGGTCACCCCCGCCGCCAACCGCAACGGCGCGACAGCGGTGACCAGCAGAACCGACGCGCAGATTAAAGCCGCCAGCCGCAGTCCCATTCCGGCGCCCAGCGCCAGCCGCTCCCGCGGGATCACAACGCCCCAGAGTCGGAGGCCGTCACTGCCAGACTCGGGTCCCAACAACAAATAGAGCAAGACGGTCAGGGCGCCAGAAACCATAACCCAGACGAAGACCTGTCTCACCGCGCGCCAATCCAGCCGGCCCCGGGCCGCCTGGGCGAACAGCAACAGCGCCAACGCCGAGAGCCAGCCCAGAAGGACCTTCCCGTCCGTGGCCAGACCGATCCAGACGATGGCGCTTGCATACGCGGCCAGCCACACACACGGATCCCGGCGCTCCGGGGAGTTGGTCCGGGCCATTCGCCGATCGGTCGGGGGCTCGGCGGCCAGTGTCGCACGGCTTGCCATTAGCGTATAATACAGCCTATGGCGGATCAAAAACACCCGGCCCGGCAGCCACGGGCCCTGCGAATGACAGCATGGTTCGATCCCCGCACCTGGGCAAAGACCTCCTCATCCCCCGGCGGGCTTTCCAATACCGCATGGTTTTGGATCATTCTCGGCGCGGCCTTTGTCGTGCGGGCGCTGGTGCTCCTACAGCTGTCGGGCAATCACCCGGCGTTCGACCAGCCGATCGTCGACTCGCGCTGGCATTATCTGTGGGCCAAGCAGATCGCCGGCGGCGACTGGCTGGGCAGCGAAGTGTTCTACCGCGCGCCGCTGTATCCGTATCTGCTGGCGTTGTGGATGAAGATCTTCGGCGATGGACTCTGGCCCATCCGGCTGTTGCAGGCCATCATCGGCGGCCTGACCGCCGGGTTGACATTCCTCATCGCCCAGAAGGGCTTCGGCCGCCGTGTTGGCTTGGTCGCCGGTTTCGCCGCCGTCCTCTATGGCACGCTGATCTACTATGAGACCGAACTGCTGATCGAAGTGATCGCGGTGCCGCTGGGATTGTGGGCAATCTGGCTGGCGATGGAGGAATCATCGCAGCCGACACCGCGCATGGGCCGCTGGCTGGGGGTCGGAGTGGTGATCGGGCTTTTTGCCATCGCCCGTCCGAACATCCTGCTGGTGGTGCCGGCGTTCTGGTGGTGGGCCTGGCCCCGCGGGGCCGCGGCGGGCGGAAGCTTCTGGCGCAAGGCGCAGGCGGCGGCCATCCTCACGGCCGGCGTGCTCCTCCCCATCGTCCCGGTCACCGTGCGCAACATCGTGGTCGCCGGCGATCCGGTGCTCATCTCCTATCAGGGCGGAGTCAACTTCTGGCTGGGGAACAACCCCAACGCTGACGGACTGACGATGCAGATGCCGGAAGTGACGCTCGACGAGTCGGTCGAGTGGAACGAGTTTGTCTCCACCACCGATTCGGTGGCCTCCTCCCTGGCGGGCCGCACGCTGCGTCCTTCGGAGATTTCCTCGTTTTGGACATCCCGGACCTGGGACTGGATTCTCAGCCATCCCGTCCGGGCGATCGGCGGCTGGTTGAAGAAGACCTGGTATTTCCTCGGCGGATTCGAGGTCTCGGATCAGACCGACATCTACGCCTACTCGACGTACTCGCTGTTCCTCAACTGGCTGATCAGCCGGCCGCTTATCTACATCCCCTTCGGCCTGATCGCGCCGCTGGGGCTATTGGGGCTGCTGTTGGCCTGGCGCAGGTCGCCGCAGACCCGTCCGCTGGTGGCCTTCGTCGCGCTGTACGCGGTGACCGTGATTCTGTTTTTGGCAACCGCGCGCCACCGGTTGCCGGTGGTGCCGGTGATGACGGTGTGCGCGGCGGCGGCGGCGATGCAATTTGCGGAGGCGATCCGTCAGCGCGCGCTGAAGACACTTCTGCTCCCCGCGCTGATTCTGGTCGTCCTGATCGTGGCGTTGAACCAACGCACGGTCGAAAAGACGTTGAGCAACCCGGCCTTTCTCCATTACCAGATGGCACTGAGTTTTGAGCGCAAGGGCGACTACGAAGGGGCGATCGGAGAGTACGAGAAGGCGCTGGAGGCCGAGCCGAACCACCTGGCATCGCGCAAGAACCTCGCCTACGCGCTGGTGCGTGTCGGCTCGTATGATTCGGCGGTGGCGACGTCGTTCTCCTACCTGCGCCACCGTCAGAATGACGCCGAGGCCTACAACAACATCGGTCTGGCCTACCTCGGACAGGGCGACACTGCCCTGGCGGCGGGCTCCTTCCGCACCGCGATCAGGCACAATCCCAAGCTGCCGCACCCCTATCTCAATCTCGGCGACATCGCCGCGGCGCGCAAGGACAACGGGGCCGCGGTCGGCTACTACATGCAGGCGATCCAGGCCGACTCGGGCTTCGCCAGCGCCTACAGCGCGCTGGCAATTATCTACGCGAGCGTCAATAATCTCGTCATGGCCGAGTCGCTCCTGGTCACCGGGCTGCAACATTGCCCCGACCACGCCATCCTGCAGGCCAACATCGGCGCGCTCTACCTGAAAATGCAGCGCACCGCGGAGGCCATCCCGCATCTGGAGCGGGCGGTCTTCTGGCAGCCGCAGGCGGTGGCGGTGCGGATCAACCTCGCGGCGGCCTATCTGCGCCAGCAGAAGTTCAACGCCGCGCAGGAGCACCTGCGGCAGGTGATGGCCATCGATCCGGGCAACGCGACCGCCAAATTGCTGCTGGATGAGATCGCCAAGCTGGGAGGCGCGCAACTCTGAGGACGTCAATACTTCTTGCGCCGTTCGACCATGAAATTGGAGCCAGGCAGTGTCTTGGTGTAACGCTTGAGATCGGCAACCATGTGGGAGATCTGGCCCACGTGATCGAAGGTGTCGCCGTAGTTGACCGCGACGGCGATGGAAAGCGTGAGCAGGCCATAGGTCTCCGGCGTGCCGCGGCGTGACTTCGAAATAATGTAGCCGTTGCGCCGGTCGCGGGCCTCGTAGCAAAGCGGCACTTCCGCGTCGAACCGCTGGATCACCGCCTGGCAAACCTCGCTGATTTTTTCGGGCGGAATGACGAAGACAAAATCATCTCCGCCGATGTGGCCGACGAACCCGTCGGGCTGGTGATCGTACACGGTTTCGCGGATCACCCGCGCCACCAGTTTGATCACCTTGTCGCCGTAGAAGTAGCCGTAGTAGTCATTGTAGGCCTTGAAATCGTCGAGGTCGGCGTAGCAGACCGCGAAGTGATCGCGCCGGGCGAGACGTTCGGAGATCACGCGCTCGATGGTGGTTGGGCCGGGCAGACGGCTGGAGGGGTTGACATCCAGATCGCGCCAGCTGCGGCGCAACGCCAGACGCAGACGCGCCGCGGCAATGGGATCCTCGAAGCCGCCGATGATCAGATCGTCGATACTCGATTCGAGGATCATCGAGGCGGCGTCCGCATCGTCCTGCGCCAGCCACAGCACGACCGGAACCGCGGTTAGCGCCGGAATGCTCTTGGCGCCCAACGCCAGCGACAAAGCCGTGTCAGTGGACCCATTGACCGGAACCACCACCACATCAAGCAGTGTCTGAATCGACAAATCCGAGAGTTGTTCGAGACTGGTGAACGACACCAGTTGCGGGTGATAGCATGCCAGTGCGCGTTCGAGCGCGGGCGCCCACCCCGGGGCGCAGTTGTGGAGATATGCGCAGATCATTCCGGCCCGCCCTCCGGGCTCGGGTATGCAGTAAACAAATCGGCCCCCATCTCGCACGATGTCACGTCAGCCGCCCTAATCCTTGTGTCGGCGAAAAGGTTTGGAGAGATTACGTTAAACTTACAGAGAGCCGCCAACGGGGCCGCTATCGCAACTCATTGCCGGACCGTTACTTACGTGAGCGAAAGCCGGACTCCAGCGGATGATAGGCCGTATGCATTCGGCGCAGGTGCTGTCGATCAAGGTGTGTGTAGATCTGCGTGGTCGCCACCGACTGATGTCCCAGCATCAGCTGCACCGCGCGCAGATCGGCGCCCGACTCGATCAGGTGGGTGGCGAAGGAATGGCGAAAGGTATGCGGATGGACGCGTTCGCCCAATCCGGCGCGGAGGGCGTAGCGGCGGACAATCAGCCACAGCCCCATCCGGCTGAGCGGGCCGCCCTTCTGCGACAGGAACACATGGTCGCGCGCACCGCTGTCGGCGTCGCGTCGCGCCGGGCTGTCGAGGTAGCGGCGCAGCGCGCGCTGGGTGGACGGGCCGAAAGGCACCAGCCGTTCCTTGTTTCCCTTGCCGCGCACACGCACGAACCCGGCGCTGAAATCGATATCGTCCACCGCGAGCCCGGCCGCCTCCGAGACACGCAGTCCGCATCCGTAGAGAGTGGCGAGAATCGCCCGGTCACGCAGGTGGTGCGGGTCGCTCTCGCCGGGCTGTTCGAGCAGCAGCTGCATCTGCCGCACCGAGAGCACATCGGGCAACTTGCGCGGCAGGCGCGGGGTCTTGATCGGACGGGCGGGGTTCTGCTTGGCCTCGTCCTGACGAACCAGATAGCGATGGAAGTTCTTCACCGCCGACAGGCAGCGCGCCACCGATGCCGGCGCCAGGCCGGAGGCGGTCAGCGAGGCGAGAAACTCACTGACCTGCGGCGGCTGAATGGCGCGCGGGTCGCTCACGCCATGATCGACACAGAAAGCGGCATACCGCCCGAGGTCGCGGCGATAGGCGGCCAGCGTGTTGGCCGAACGCCCGGCAACGAGGACAAGATGATCGAGATACCGCGAAACCCAGCGATCGAAGACCGCCGACTTCCGGGCGGGACCATCCTTCGTGGATGGTTCGGGCGGGGAATCAACGTTGCGCATTGAGATTGAGCGCCACCACCGCGCCCTGAATGGCGCCGGCGCCGGCGGCTTTGAGGGCGCGGGCCGATTCGCGCATCATCGCGCCGGTGGTGAAGACATCGTCGACGACCAACAGGGACTTCCCTGTCAGCGTCACTCCCTCACGCGCCGTCAGCGCTTCGCGCATGTTCGCCTGGCGCTGGAGCGCGTTCAATCGCGTCTGATCGGCCACACGCCGCGTGAAGCGCAAGGCATCGGGCAGACAGGCGACACCAAGACGAAGCGCGCAGGCGCGGGCGATCTCCTCGGCATGCCCAAAGCCGCGTTTCCTCCGTTTGCGCGGAGCGGTGGGGACCGGAACGACCACATCCGGCGTGGATCCAGCGAAGCGCTCGGCGAGAAGGTCGCCGAGCGGACGGGCGAGCTCGCGAAAGCCATCGTACTTGAGCGCATGCACCAGCGCTCCGAAGGCGCCATCAAAGGCGCCCAGCGCGCTGATCCTTGCCGGATCGAGCGGGACATGCCCGGCCGGGCAGTCGCTGCCGGGATCCAAAAAGCGCCGGCACTCGCCGCAGACCGGCCGCGTGTAGACGCGCATCCCCGCCTCGCAGGCCACACACCAGACACGCGCGCGCTCGTGGAGTGTCGCCCCACAGATCGGGCACCGTCGCGGCAGCAGAGGCGCCAACGCATCGGCCACCGACGCCGGCAATCGCGCGGTCCAGGTGGTCGACGAAATCACCTCAGTACTCCTGCCAATGCCGGCGGATGTTGACCACCAACCCGGTGAGAATCCAGAAGAGCACGAGGGAGCTGCCGCCGTACGAGACAAACGGAAGCGGCAGTCCAGTCACGGGCATGAGACCGAGGGTCATGCCGATGTTGACCATGACCTGGAACGCAACGATTCCGGCGGTGCCGGCGGCGAGGAATTGCGAGAAGCGGTTGCGGGCGATGTGGGCGGTGTCGATGGTCCGCCAGAGGAAGACGGCGAAGAGCACCAGAATCAGCATCCCGCCCCAGAAGCCGAGCTCTTCGCCGCCGACGGCGAAGATGAAGTCGGTGTGCTTTTCGGGCAGAAAGTGCAACCCGGTCTGGGTCCCTTCGAGATACCCTTTGCCCCACAGCCCGCCGGAGCCGATGGCGACCTTCGATTGGATGATCTGGTAGCCCGCGCCGCGCGGGTCTTTCCCCGGATCGAGGAAGACGAGGATGCGTTGCTGCTGGTAAGGCATCAGACGGTTCCAGACAATCGGCGTCACGATTCCAAAGATCAGATTCAACGTGACCACGCCGATCGAAATCGGCAATCGGGGGCGCTCGACATAGAGCACACCCAGAAGCGCGATGAAAAAGAGAACCCAGACAATCCAGTTGAAGGCAAGCACCAGACTGAGCACCGGCGAGATCAGCAAAAACAACGCGGGCAAAGGCGCGCCGGCCCAAAAGAGCATCACCAGAAAAAGCGCCCAGAAGACCAGCGACGTCCCCAGATCCGGCTGCTTGATCACCAGAAACCAGATCGGGCCAACAATCGCCGCCAGCGCCAGCAACGGTCGCGGCGAGATCACCGGCTTTTTCAGGTAGGCGAGGTAGCGCGACAGCGCGATCAGGAGCGCCAACTTGGCCGGTTCCGAGGGCTGAATGTAGGCCGGGCCAACCGAAATCCATTGGCCGGACGTGCTGATCTCAAATGTCACCAGCGCCAGGAGCGCCAGACCGACGACGGTCAGATAGACATAGGCGAAGACTTCATGCAGGCGAACCGGGAGCCAGACCGAGACGGCAAAGGCGGCCATGGCCACCATCCACCACAACAGTTGACGGCTCCACAGGATCCGATCGCGCGCTTCGGGCATGGAGTGCTGCGCCGAGAAGATCAACAGCGCGCCGATCGCGGTCAGAAGCAGGGCGCTGCCGATCAGGATCCAGTCCAGTTCCTTCAGATTCTTCAGCAGTCCGGTCAAGCTCTCTCCCTTGCCGGGGCAAATTGCGGCGACGCACAATAACTGTCAATTGGCGATCGGGGAACGCACAATCCCGCGCCATCGGGCGCACAGCGGCAGACACCCCGACGGGAAGGCTTGCGCGCCAAGCGATTACCTCGCACCTTCAGCGTGTCGATTCTGGCACCATTTTCGCTTTTTTCGGGCACAGAGCGACGCCGAATGGCGTATTAGTACTGGGCGGGCGGTTTTCGCCCGCAAACCGAGGCCGAACGATGAAAAAGACACTGGGAGCACTTGTGATCATGGCCGCGCTGGTGGCGACACCGGCCCTGGCCATGAATGTCGATGATATCCTCGAGCTGTGCAACGCCGGTTTCGAGCCGGATCGGATTGCCCGCATCGTCGAGGCGGCGGGGATGGACCAGCCGCTGGAGGCGGCCGACTGGGCCCGCCTGAAAAACGAGGGCTGCGGCGACCAGGTGGTCGATGCGCTGCTGGATGTGCTGGCGCCGGCGGATGCGGAAGAGGACGTCGAGTCCGAATCGAGCCGGTCATACGATGTCGACGGGGATGTCGACATCAACCTCTACGGCAGCTGGGGCACCAACGGCTGGTATGGCTCGCTGTTCTGGGGCGGATATGACCCGTGGTATGGCTGGGGTTACCGCTATACCTGGTACGATCCGTTCTGGGACTGGAACTGGTACTGGGCCGGCTGGAACTGGTACGACCCCTGGTGGTGCTCTCCACACACCTGGCATTACTACCGGCATGTTTGGCATGATCCGTACTACTACTGCCATGGCCATTACAACGGCGGGTATTACAGCGGCGGCGCCTATGAGCGTCAGAAGGCCTCGCGGCAGGGCGGCACATCGAAGGCGTTCCGTTATGCCAATGCCAAGACGTCAACGGCGGTGGCCAAAGCGACCTACGCATCGGCCAAGGCCAAACCCTATCGCAACGCCGCGGTGGCCAACGGAATGGTCACCACCGGCCGCTTGGCGGTCCGTAAATCGACACGCACCAGCGTGACGACGGCCAACGGCGCCACGCTGTCGCGGACCAAAAGCGGCGCCTACGCGCGCGGCTCCTCAACGGTGGGCACCGGCACGGTCAAGCGCGAGGGCGCGTCATCGACCATCCGCACCGACAACGGTTACGCCAAGCGTAAGACGTCTATGCGCAGCGGCGGCGCCACTTCGACGGGGAACACGACGACGATCAATCGCGGCAAGACCAAGAACCGCACATCGACCGGGACGAGCGGCACCGGCACATCAACAGTAAAGCGCAAGGGCACGGGCGCAACTTCGACCGGCAAGTCGGGAACCGGCACGAGCACCAAGCCATCGGGCTCCAGTTATCAGGCGCCCAGTCCGGCCAAGACCGCCACGCCGTCATTCCGCAGCCCGGGCACGACCGCCGCGCCCCGTTCGGCGCCATCCAGCGGCGGCACCGCCCGCAGCAAGGGCCGCCGGTAAATCTGAGGCACTGCAGTCTGGGATAAAGGCCCCGCCAACGCGGGGCCTTTGTCATTCTGGTAGCGTGTCGGTGAGCGCCGCCGTCGGGCGTGGTGTAGTTTCAACCGTATCGGTAGCGGGAATGCCAGAAGAATCCGGCGCCGCCTGCAGTGAATCGGGAGGCGGGGGCGGCGGGGGCGGATAAAGATACTGCTTGGCAACCTCGAAGCAGATCGGGGCGGCATAGGTGGAGCCATGCCCGGCGTTTTCCACCAGCGCGCAAATCGCGATCTGCGGATGATCGTAGGGCGCCCATCCGGCGAACCAGGCGTGCTCCTTGCCGTGCGGATTCTGTGCCGTGCCGGTCTTGCCGGCCATGCGCACCTGATCATCATTGATACCGGCGGCGGTGCCGTATTGCACCACCCGACGGCAGCCCTCGCGCAGCACCGCCAGCGTGCTGATCTTGTAACCAAGATCGTAGGCGACTTCGGGCTCGACCATGCGCCAGTCGCTGCCGGGCGTACGACTGGCCTTGAGCAGATGCGGCTTCATCGCCACGCCATTGTTGGCCAGCGCGGCATAGAACATGACGACCTGCAGGGGTGTG
Source organism: bacterium (assembly GCA_035559435.1). Taxonomy (NCBI): domain Bacteria; species bacterium. The sequence continues at coordinate 28,425 of DATMBC010000047.1, read as the reverse complement.
ACGGTGAATTCGCCCTGCCCGATGGCGAAATTGAGCATCGCGCCCGGGCCCCATCCCCCCTTGCCGCGCACCTTGTCCAGGTATTCGGCGGTGGGCACAATTCCGCTGTTTTCGCTGGGCAGGTCGATGCCGGTGGGTTGACCGAAGCCGGCAAGCAAGGCATAGCGGGACCAGGTTGAAAGGCCGACGTCCACGCCGAGTTGATAGAAGTAGACGTTGCAGGAATGCTGGATGGCGCCGAGCATGTTCAGCACCCCGTGTCCTTCGGGTTTCCAGCACTTGAAGACGCGATTGCCGAATCGGTAGCCGCCGCCGCAACCGCGGTAGGTGGTGTTCTCGTCGGCGACGCCGGCTTCCAGCGCCGCCGCGGCGGTCAGGAGTTTGGCGGTTGATCCGGCGGTGTAAAGTCCCATCACCGCGCGATTCAAAAGCGGCTTGAGCGAGTCGGTGCGTAACGCCTGCCATTCGCTCGATGACATCCCGCCGGAGAAGGCGTTGGCATCGAATCCGGGCCGGGTGACCAGACAGAGAATCTCGCCGGTGCGCACATCCACGGCAACCACGGTCCCGGCGACATACTGCGACAAGAGCGAGTCGGCCAGCCGTTGCAGCGCGATGTCCAACCCGAGCATGACATCATCGCCGGGGATCGGCGGACGGGATTCCTGCCCCGGCATCGGGCCAAGCATCTGCCCGTAGGCATTGATCTGCCGGTAGCTGATGCCGTCAATGCCGCGAATCAGATCGTCGTAGCGTTTCTCCAGCCCGGTGGCGCCGATCGCGCCGCGCAAGGGCGCGCCGGTCTTGTCGGTGCGCTTGGCCTCTTCCTCATTGACCTCGCGGACATAGCCGAGCACATGCCCGCCCCAGGGGGCGGGCGGGTACTCGCGCACCGGCTCGTTGGCGATGATCACGCCGGGGAACTGCTCGATGCGTTCCTCCAGCCGCGCGATCGTGCGCAGATCGGCATCGCGGTGGATGCCGATCGGCTCCAGGGGCAGCCCGGGACGACGGCGCATGCGCTCGATCAGTTCGGCGCCCTCGATGCCAAGGGCGCCGGCCAGCCGCACCCGCGGCTCCTCGCCGCGAAAGTCGGTTGGCAGCACCGAAACCGTGAAGGACGGGCGGTTGCGCACCAGATCGATGCCGTTGCGATCAAGGATGCGTCCGCGCGGCGCGGAAATCGGCAGCAGCCGGACTCGGTTCTTGTTGGCCAACTCGCGGTACTCGTCGGCCTGGATCAGCTGCATCCACGCCAGCCGTGCACCCAGCCCCGCCAACATGAGCAGGCAGGCGCCCAGAAGGATGTTGCGTCGGGAGGTCCAGTTCATTGCCGTGTTCTACATCAAGGGATCGCCTTCGGACGAGGCCTCGGCGGCGGCGCGGGCGCGCGGACGCGCCCGATCCCAGAGCACCGAGAGGATCACCCCGACCGTCGCGCTTAAGCCCGCTGAGCCGAGACAGGCCGGAAAAAACGAGGCCAGCCACATCCCCGGATCCATCCCAACCGCGAAGACGACATACACCGTCTTGATCAGCAACAGCACGCCCCAAAGCACCAGCCAGCGGGACAGCACATACTCGAGGAACAACCGCTCCTTGAGAAGCCCGACCGCCCAGCCAAGCAATGCGCCGAGAAGCCCGCCCCAACCCATCATGTCGGGATCGGCCGCCTGTGCCAGAAAGCCGATGCCCCAGCCGGCGGCCGCACCGACCGTCACGCCGCGGTAAAGCGCCACCAAAGCAATTGCCAGCATCTCGTAGTCGAGACGCAGCCCGAGCGGCGGCGGCCCATCGGGGAACCAGACGCGGTAAAAGACCACGCTGGCCAGCAGGATGACCCAGCGCAGGACACTCACGGCGTCCACCCCACGCTGTCCGGCAACAGTTCCTCGGGCGTCGGACGAATCACAAAGACCGCTTCCAGCCGATCGGGACGCACCGCCGGGAGGATGTCCAAATCGAGGAACTCGCCGACGTTGACGGTGTCGACCGCGACGATGGTTCCGATCAGCAACCCCTTGGGGAAGACGCCGCCCCAGCCGGAAGAGATCACGGTGTCGCCGACTTTCACATCGGCCGAAGCGACGACATAGTTCATATTCAGCAGAGGCCCCACATCCCACTCGACGACCCCGGCGACGCGGCTGCGCTGATCGTAGGCGGCCACGCGCAGCAGCGGATCCCAGATCGTGCGCACGCGGGAGACATAGTCGCCGACTTCGGCGACGCGTCCCAGCAGGCCATCCTCGCTCATGACGGGCAGATCAAGTTCGACCAGGCGGGTCCGGCCCGCGCCGATCCAGACCGTGCCCGAGCCGGGGGCCAGCGGTCCGACCACTTCGGTGGCGATGGCGCGCCCGCGCCAACTGGGCGCGAACTCCAGCAGCTTGCGCAGACGGATGTTTTCGCGTTTCTCTTCACGGAGACGTTGCACTTCGACCTGGAGATTGGCCAGTTCTTCGGCCAGACGGCGGTTTTCCTCGAAGACCTCGGCGCCGGCGGCGATGCGGTAATGCAGGGCAAAGAACGGAGCGTAAACGACGCGCACAAACGCCGCTGAGATCGACGAGCGCACGCCGTCACCAAGAATCAGAAGCAGCAGGGATACGAAGACCGCCCACGGCAGGACCGCGGGCCGATCGGAGGACCACCACAACAGGCGCCGCCACACCCCGTTTTGCCCCCCAGAGTCCGGCTACGGCGCCGAATCGAGAATTAACATCACTTCGCCGGCGGTCTTGGCCCGCATCAACCGCTCGCGGTTCTTCTCGCTTTTCATGATATAGGACAGACGGGCCATGACGTTGAGGTGCGCGCCGATGGCGTCTTCGGGCGCGGCGATGAGGAAGAACAGATGCACGGGCTTTTTGTCCATCGCCTCGAAATCGACGCCGACTTCCGAGCGGCCGAAGGTGATGACAATGCCCTTGATGGCGCGGGTCTTGGCGTGGGGAAAAGCGACGCCGTATCCGACGCCGGTGGTGACCAGCTTTTCCCGCTCGAGGACCGCCGCCAGAAGTTCCTCTTTCTCCCGCACCATGCTCGACTTGGCGGCGAGGTCGACAAGTTCTTTGATGATGCCTTCCTTGGTCGTTGCCGCCAAATCGAAAGACATCAGTTCCTCTTCGCAGAACTTCGACAATTTCATTCGGGTTCTCCCGAGACGGAACGAGTGTTGGCGGCCGGATAGGGCCGCGCGGCGTCAGGCAACATCACCGGGATGCCGTCGCGCACCGGATAACGCAAACGGCACGCCGGACAATCGAGCGTACCGTTGGCCGTGTCGTATGTCAACTTCCCCTTGCATACAGGACAAACCAATATGGAAAGCAGGGAATTGTCCAGCATCACGCGTCACAGACGGTCAAAAAGTCTCGTCTTCCCCATAAACGCCGATGTTGCGGTACTTGGCGCGGCGGCGGGCAATCAAGGTCGGTACATCCAGCGCTGAGAGTTCGACTAGAGCACCGAGAATGGCGCTTTTCAGGAAGACCGCCGACTGGTCGGGATCGCGGTGCGCGCCGCCCAGCGGTTCGGGGATGATCTGATCGACCAGCCCCAGCTCGTTGAGGTCCTCGGCCGACACCCGCAACGCCTCGGCGGCTTTGGGAGCGTTGGCGGCCGCTTCGCCCGGCCAGAGAATCGCCGCGCACCCTTCCGGCGAAATGACCGAGTACCAGGCATTTTCCATCATCAACAGCTTGTCGCCGATACCGATGCCCAAGGCGCCGCCGGAGGCGCCCTCGCCGATGACACAAATCACGATCGGTACCGGCAGAAGCGACATGTCGCGCAGGTTGCGGGCGATGGCCTCGGCCTGACCGCGCTCTTCGGCCTGAATGCCGGGGAAAGCACCGGGAGTGTCGATCAGGATTACGATCGGGCGTCCGGACTTTTCGGCCATCCTCATAAGCCGCATGGCCTTACGGTACCCCTCCGGATGCATCATGCCGAAATTGTTGGCCAGCTTCTCCTTGGTGGTCCGTCCCTTTTGCTGCCCGAGGATCATGACCGGCCAGTCCCCCATCATCGCGGGCCCGCCGATCAACGCACGGTCATCGCCATAGCCACGGTCGCCATGCAAGGGCATGAATCCCGTGGTCATGCGCTCGATGTAGTCGAGAGTGATCGGGCGCATCGGGTGACGCGCCAACTGCACTCTCTGCCAACGAGTTAGCGAGGAGAAAGTGTCTTTCTTGAGCTTTTCGAGCTTTCGCTCAAGCAGGCGAATTTCGCGGCTGAGTTCGACATTTTCGCCGTGGGCGAATTCACGCATGTCGCGAATTCGCGCTTCCAACTCCATCACGGGCTTCTCGAAGTCCAAGTAGCTGCCGGATACCATTCTAACCTCGATGGGTCAAGAAGCCGAGTTGTCCTATCCCTGACTGCGCCGCCGAAGGATAATACCCAAGCCCCCCAGCACGGACAATACAAAAATCCCCAGCAGCAGAGCGGTCACCCGGCGGTTGGCGTATCGGAACGCGACACAGAAGCAACCGACACAAAAGGCGACCAGATTGTAGTAGATCAGAATCTGGCGCGGCGTGTATCCCGCCGACAACAACTGGTGGTGCAGATGGCCGGTGTCCCCCCGCAGAGGGTTGGTCCCAGCCCAAGTCCGCCGACCGACCGACAGAACAGACTCCAAGAGCGGAATCAGCAGGGCCAGAATCGGGACAAAGAAAGCCAGGGCCGTGAATCGTTTAATCGGAGCAAACAGGGCGACAATCGCAAAGAAGTAGCCGAGGGAAAGCGCTCCGGAGTCGCCCATAAACACCCGCGCCGGGGGGCGGTTGAAACGCAGGAAGACCAAAAGTCCCCCGACCAGGGCCGCCGCGCCAACCCAGACGGCCGGCAAATGGAGATCCCAGCTGATCCAGACCAGTGTCGCCGCGCCGATCGCGGTGGTGCTGGCCGCCAGGCCATCGAGGCCGTCAATGATGTTGACGGCATTGACCACGATCAAAAACCAGAGCAGGGTGACCGGCCACGACAGGACGCCCAGCGGCACACCGCCGACAAACGGGATCCAGAGCCGGTCGAATCCCATCCCCGACCAATACAGCAGCGACCCAACCGCGATTTCAACCGCCAGCTTGGGGAGACTGGTGAGGGGATGCAGATCGTCGATGATGCCGACAACGAGGATTGCCAGTCCCCCGACCCAAAAGGCGAAGGCGTGGGCGTTGAACTCCGCCATGGCCGCCGGGGCGAGCATGCTGGCGGTCAGCAGCGCGGTCCAAAGCGCCAGATAAAGCGCGATCCCGGTCAGCCGCGGGGTGGGTTGGGGATGGATCTTGCCCGCACGCGGCCAGTCAAGCCAACCCCGCTTACGGCACAGCCGCTCGATCAACGGCACGAAAACCGCCACGATGCCGGCGCCCAGCGCCAGCGCCAGGACCAACAGCCAGGGTCCACTCAAGACCGCCCCCGCGCCGGGGCAGTCCCGGTCGATCGATCCTTCCAGTCCAGCAACCCAAGCGCCGCGAAAAGCAACCCATTGGCGAGTCTGCGCTGGGGATGGTGTTTGCGGAAGTAGCGGCGGATACCGTTGCGATGATGGGCACGCAGGGTCGGGTCGCGACGGCTTCCCCCCTGCCAGTGGTGGCGGACGGCGACGCGCGGATCCATCCAGACTTCGTAGCCCGCATCGCGCCAGCGTTTGCACAGGTCGGTGTCCTCGACGTAAAGGAAATACCCGGCATCCATGCCGCCGACGGCATGGAAGGCATCGCGACGCAGAAGCATAAAGGTGGCGGCGACAGCTTCGACCATTTGCGGATCGGCAGGGTCGTCGAGAGTGTAGGCGGCGCGCGATCCGGCGCCCAAGCGCACTCCCCGCAAGGGCGAGTGCCGCGAGAACCAGATGTTGGCGTGGGTCGGAAAGCGCCGCACCGAGGCCTGCGGCGCGCCATCGGGAAAGATCAATCGCGGGCAGACCGCCGCCGCGCGCGGGCGGGTGTCGAGAAAGGCGTTCAGCGCGCGCAGATCCGCGACGGTCCAGGCGGTGTCGGGATTGGCCAAGAGCACGCGCCCGGCTGTGGCCAGATCGACGCCCTGATTGACCGCGGCGGCAAAGCCGCGATTTTCGCTGTTGGCGACGATCGTGGCGCCAGGTAGCCGGCGACCGATCAGCTCACATGTGCCATCGGTTGAGGCGTTGTCGACAAAGATCGTGTCGCCCAGCGCTGCGGACGCGGCCGCTACCGACTCCAGCAATGGGTCCAAAACCGGCGCGGATTGGCAGGTGACGACGACCAGTGAGACGGGGACAGGGTCCATGAGTGCACGCGCGGGACAGCCCGGCTGTGCGGTCAACGCAAACGGCCGAAGATCGCCATCAGCCGCAGCTTGGGCACCATCCAGATGGCCTCGCGCACGATCGCCTTGGACATTTTCGAGTGGCCGTGCTCGCGATCGACGAACACGATCGGAATTTCGCGGATCGAAAAGCCGCGACGATGGGCGCGAAACGACATTTCAATCTGGAAGGCGTAGCCGTTGGAGTGGACCGCCGCCAGATCGATGGTCTCCAGCACCTGGCGGCGGAAGCATTTGAACCCGCCGGTCAGATCGCGGACCTTCATCCCGGTGATCACCCGCGCGTAGACGTTGGCGAAATACGACAGCAGCAGCCGGCTCATCGGCCAGTTGATAACGTTGACGCCCGAACTGTAGCGCGAACCCAGGACCACGTCGGCCTCGGCGGAGGCCGAAAGCAGCGCGGGCAGGTATGCCGGGTTGTGCGAGAAGTCGGCGTCCATCTCGATGATCCGGTCGTAGTCGCGCTCGAGCGCCCAGCGAAAGCCGTCGAGGTAGGCCTTCCCCAACCCTTGCTTACCGGGGCGGTGTAGGACCTGCACCCGGGGATTGGCGGCGGCCAGTTGGTCGGCCAGCGCGCCGGTGCCATCCGGTGAGTTGTCATCGACCACCAACACCGAGATTGACGGATCCTGCGCCAACACTTCCGGTACGATCCGCGGCAGGTTGTCCTTCTCGTTGTAGGTCGGGATCACGACCAGAGGTTTCATCGGCATTGTCCCCGGCATCGACGCGTCAAGATAAGCAGGCGGTCCGGTCAACCCAACTGATACCAACTCAGAAAGCGATCGACGATCACCGTCGACGAAAAAGTGGCCCGCGCGACGCGCTGGCCAGCCGTGGCCAGGCGCATGCGGCGGTCGTTGTCGGTCAACAGGGCCTTCACGCAGCGCGCAAGGTCGGCCGGGTCATCGGGACGGGCCAGCAGTCCCGTCTGGCCGTCGGACACGATGTCGGTGATGCCGCCCGAGGCGGCGCCGATGACGGCACAGCCGCACAATTGCGCTTCCAGGAGCGCCAGCCCAAAGCCCTCGTCGACCGCCGGCAGCACGGTGACATCGGCACGACGGTACTCTTCAGCCAGTTCGGTCTGCGGCAGACTGGCCACCAACGAAACGCGCGAAGACAGGTCCCGCTCGCGGATGAGTTGCTCGATCCGGGCGCGTTCCGAGCCGCCGTCTCCGATCATCCGGCAACGGAAGTCGATGCCCTGTTGCCGCAGCCGTTCCAACGCGGCAACGAGGACGTCGTTGCGTTTCTGCGCGGTGTAGCGGGTCACCGCCAGGATGATCGGGGGTGCGCCGGTTGTCGTCCGCACGGTCCCATGAAAGATCGAATCGTCCGGGGGCATGGGAGCGACGCCGACGCGGTCGGCCAGCTCCGGGTAGGTCGCGCGCACAAAATCCGCCATCCAGCCGGACACGGTGGTCGTTTGCGCGGCGGCGCCATAGACCCGTCGCGCCAGCGGACGCATCCAGGCCTTGCGTTGCAGCAAGCGGATGTCGGTACCGTGGGACGTGACGATCAGCCGATGGCGACGCGCCAACGGACGCGCGACCCAGCCGGCGGGAATCCACCAGTGGGCATGAACGACGCGCGGCGAAGTGTCGGCGGCGACACGCCGCGCTGTCTGCGCAAACGCGCGGAAGAAGCGGTAATGCGCCCAGAGGCCATGCGGCCCGAAGATCGACGCTCCCCCCCAATCGCCCCGGTAGGCCAATGTCTCCGCGGCGTCAGCCGCGTAACGAAAACGCCAGACGGGCACATCATCCATGACCTCAAATTCGGGAATGCCGGGCGCGTGCGGCGCGACCACGCCGACAGCGATGCCACGCGCCCGCAGCAACCCGGCGAAGCGATGCAGAAACCGTCCGGCAAAATCACCCGCGTGACGCGGAAAGTTGTGCGTCAGGAACAAGACGTCCAGTCGGCGCGGCGGGGACGTCATGAGTTCATTCACCCGCGCCGGCGCCGTCCGTACTGGTTGACACGCGGCGGAGCGGGGGGCGTGGGGGTGCCGGAGCGCTCGGTTGGAGACGGCACGGAGGGGACCGCATCGGCTTCAGCGGGCGTCGACGGCAAGACCGGTTCAAAGCCGCGCGCCTCTCCCTCATCCGACGCAGGGGCGAACCGCTGGACCTCCGTATAGGATGGCCGCGATTCGGCGGGGGCTTCCGGCTCCGGTGTGGACGAGACAGACGACTCTGCCGGCGGCGGCGTGGGCCGAGACGGCGGCTCGCCGAGACGGTTCTCATCGCGGCGTCGGCCGGGGCCGCGTCCGGAGCGATCCCCACGCGCTGGGTCGCGGCGGCGATCGCCACCTTCGCGACGCTCGGAGCGCGGCTCGGGACCGTCGCCGGCGGGACGGCTCGGCGCCGGACGGTCATTGGCGCCGGGTTTGTAGACGTGGTATTTCGGCGCCGGACGGAGCGTGTCCAACTGCTGGCGCAGACTGGCAACCGCCTCGGCAAGAAACCCGATGGCGAAGAACACCACTCCCGCCAACCCGAGCGACATCACCAGATAGACAAACGGGCGATAGCCATGCCCTTCGACAAAACGCTGGTAGAGCGCAACGCCGCCGAGCACGAATGCCGCGATCAGCAGAAAGATGCCGGTCATTCCGAAATACCAGAGCGGTCGGCGCATGGTGTGGTATTGGAACTTCACCGCAAGCAGGTCGAGGACGCCGCCGGGGATGCGCCAGAAACCGAATTTGGACCGCCCGGCAGAGCGTTGGTAGAGCGTCACATCGACTTCGCCGATGTTGTAGCCCGCTTCGGCGGCGATGGCCACCCAGAAGCGGTGCCAGTCATGGCGGTAGTCGAAGACATTGACCAACTCGCGGCGGAACGCCTTGACCGAATTGAGGTCGGAGACCTTGATCGAGGGGAACAGCCAGCGCGAGAGCCGATTGTAGAAACTTGAGACGAATTTCTTGTTGTAGAAACCGATCTTGCGCCCGGTGACCAGGTCGTAGCCGGAGCGGACCTTTTCGACCATGCGCGGAATATCGGCGGGATGGAACTGCCGGTCGGCGGGATAGAAAACGATGATCTGCCCGCGGGCGACCGAGAAGCCGGCGCGCAACGCCTCGGTCAGGCCCCGCCGGTGCGGCAGCGAGACAATGCGCAGGAAGCGATGATGATTCTGCGCCTCAACCGCGCGCGGCAGAGTCTGGTCGTTGGAGCCATCGTCGACGAGCACCACTTCGAGCGAGAAGCGCGCCTTGCGCGCCAGTTCGCCGAACTGCTCCATCAAAGGGAGGATATTTCCTTCCTCGTTGTGGGCAGGCAGGACGACCGTGACATCGATCGTGGTAGGATCATGGGGGCGTCGCGGCATCATGAGCGGCCCGCCTGACGGAGCCGGTCGATGATCGCCGGATTGTTCGGGGAGACCCGCATGGCGCGCTGCCAGAAGGCCACCGCGCGGTCGCGTTCGACGGGGCCGCCGACGGTGCGGTACAGTTCCCAGGACAGATCGCCCGCCTGCCCCAGAAGCGCGAAGTCGTCGGGGGCATACTCGAGGGCTTTGAGATAGGCATTCATGGCCTCATCCTTGCGGTCGGCGCGGCGGAACAGGTCCGCGGCAAATGCCCAACCGGAATAATGGTCGGCGGAATCGGCGACCCGCCGTGTGAGATCGCTCAATAGGGAGTCGAGGGGGCGTCGTCCGGGCTCCATCCGCAGCCGCTCCATGAAGGTCGGCCGGTAGGCGGCCGCCTGCGGGTTGCCGCCGTGCTCGGCGACGCGCCAGACTCCGATGCGCAGATTGCGGATCGTGTACACGGTCACCTTGCTGGCCTTGGCGGCAATCTGCGGAAAATCCTTGAAGAAGGCGCCGTCCGGCTTGTCCTCGACGATGACATGCGTGATCGGCTTGGCGGCAAAGAAGTCGCGGGGCTCCTGCAGCGAGAAGAAGTGGATCAACCCGACGGGGGATGCGGCGGTCTGTGTGATCATTGGCGACCACTCGCCGGTCACCACCGCATCGGGACCGAGCACTTTGGGCAGATCCTCATTGGCGTTGGCGATCGTGTGGGTCGAAATGCCCCACCAGCGGACGAAGTGCCGCCCCTGATCCACCAGCATTCCGAGCAGGAGGAGCGCAACCGCAACTTCGGCAACGGGCCGCAACCGCGTATTCCCGGATTGCGAGCGGGAGGGACGGGACGCCAGCCAGATCAGTGCGACCGAAGCCAGCAGGCCGACGATGATCGATCCGGTATGACTTGAAGTCGACAACCCGCGCCCGGTCGTGTCCAGAAGCGGCCTGAAGACGAAATGCTGCAGACCGATCGCCAGCGCCGCGAACAGAATCGGCAACGCCCACCAGGCCGCAGGCCGCGCATCGCCGCGGGCGTTCTCGCGACGTGTGGCCACCAGCCACTGGACAAGCCATCCGGCGGCCGCCGCCAGCGGCAACCACAAGACAATCTGGTAGCGCACCGGGCGATAGTTGAACGGCGAAAAGGCGGTGTAGGCGCAGAGGAACCAGCCGGCGGTCAATAACACCGCGGGAGACAGTTGCCGCCACCAGGGCAGGTGGGCGCGGTTGCGCACGCTCCAGAGGATCAGACCGGCCAGGCCGAGCAAGCCCGCGATGGCCGCCACCGGCGACCAGGTCAGAATCCGCGTGTCGATGCCCAACGAGAAGAACTGGCGAATGAAACCGGACAGTGACTGCAACCCCACCGGCGCGCCATAGAGGGTGCGCGATTGCTCCGCCAGGTAGGCGCGTACCTCCTCCGAGGCGGCGCTGTAGGCAAAGACATACCACAACAACGCGACGAATCCGAAACCGGCGAGGTAACCGAGGGGACGTCGCCAGCGACGGACTCCGCGCAGAGCGGCGTCCTCATCCAGGGCCTGCATGAGCGTGGCCAAAACGAAGACCGGCGCGGCATGCAGCGCGGTCACTTTGCCGAAGAAGGTCCCCATGCCGGCCACGAAGCCGCCCACGAGCACCAACCACCAGCGCCGCGGACTGGAGACGATCGCCCAGAAGGCGACGGCCAGCGAGGCGTTGGAGGCGACTTCGAGGAATGGCTGACGTCCATAAGCCACAAACAGGTAGTTCACCGCCAGCGCCCAGCCGGCGGTGAGAGCGGCAATGAATCCGAAGGCGCGCGCGACACCCCAGGCCAGAAAACCGATCCCCACCAGGTTGATCAGCGCCGCCGTCAGATTGGCGGTGGTCACGCTCGGACCGAAGAGCAGGAAGATGACATACGCGAACGCGCCGGTGATATTCTTGCGGAAGAAGATCAGCCGATCATCGTTCAAGGGATTCCAGTTCCCGTGGGCGACGGCGGTGCGCGCGTAGGACGTGTACTGCGGCGGATCGGTCAGCAGATCCTGACTCCACGAGACATCGATCGGCGGATCGGCGCCCAAATCGACGAAGCGGCAAACGATCGCCAGCAGCGCCACCAGGCCGATGGCGGCGATCCGGACAGGGCGGCGTTCCAGCCAGTGCGTCCACCCCCTCCATACGCCCGCGGCCGACGGTCTCGTCGGCGCGGACGGGGAGGCGGCGCGTTGCGGCTTGGCCATGAGTCGAAGGGATTCCGGGTTCTAAAGATCGACCGAGTGACGCGCCACCGCGGCGACGTGATCGATCTGCGCCTCGGTCAGTTCCGCGAACATCGGCAGGGATACGATGCGTCCCGCGAGGCGATCTGTCACGGGGAAACTGAGGGCGGCCATCTGCGGATAGGCCTTCTGCCGGTGCACCGGGATCGGGTAGTGGATGAGCGTGTCAATCTCTTCGGCCTTCAGATCATCCTGGAAACGGGCGCGGTCATCGACCTGGACGACGAAGAGATGGTAGACCGACTGGGCGTCATCATCGGCCGGCGGCAGAACCAGGTTGGCCCCGGCCAGCTTCTGGCGATAGAGATCGGCGTTTTTCCGCCGTTTCGCGTTCCACTCGTCGAGATGGCGCAGCTTCACGCCCAGGACCGCTCCCTGAATGCCTTCCATCCGGTAATTATACCCCAGCATGTCGTGATGGTACTTCTGCAGGGAGCCATGATCGCGCAGCATGCGGATGGTGTGGGCCCAGTCGTCGTCGTCGGTGACGATCGCTCCGCCTTCGCCATAGGCGCCGAGGTTCTTGCCCGGATAGAACGAGAAGCAGGCGGCATGGCCCAGCGACCCGGCGCGCCGGCCCTTGTACCGGGCGCCGTGCGCCTGGCAGGCATCCTCGATGACCAAGATCCCCTTTTCCTGGGCGATGGCATTGATGGCGTCCATCGCGGCGGGACGGCCGTAAAGATGCACCGGCAGGATGACCTTCGTCTTCTTCGTGATCGCCTTGCGCAGCGCGTCGGGGTCCAACGTGTAGGTCTGCGGATCGACATCGACGAGCACCGGGGTAGCGCCGGTGTAGGAAATGGCGGCGCAGGTGGCGATAAAGGTGTTGGCGGCGGTGATGACCTCGTCGCCGGGCTTGACGCCGGCGGCCAGGAGCGCCAGATGCAGAGCCGAAGTGCCGGTGTCGACGGCGATGCAGTGTTTGGCCTGGCAATACCGGGCGAAATCGCCTTCGAAGTCCGCCACGCGTTTGCCCAGAACGAACGCACAATCTTCCAGGACGCCGGCGATGGCGGTGTTGACTTCGTCTTTGATGGCGGCGTACTGCGCTTTCAGGTCGAGAAACGGTACACGCATGGCTAAAGCCCCGATGTCTGCGCTCAGCGGCGTGGGCGCGCGGATGATGCGGAGGCGGCCGCGGAATGGCCCCCGTTGGCGTGATGCACCAGACGGCCATCGACCACGGCGGCGGTGACCACACCGTTTAGTTCCCAGCCCAGGAAGGGCGAGTTCTTGGATTTCGAGATCAGGTTGTCGGCGGTCACGGTCCATTTGGCGTCGGGATCGATGACCACCAGATCCGCCGGCGCGCCGGGTTTGATCGTCCCGGCGTCGAGATGGAAGGCCGCCGCGGGACGTTGCGTGAGGCAGGCGATCAGAAGCGGCCAGTCGAGCACGCGGGATTCAATCAGCGCCCTGATGCAGACACCGAGAGCGGTCTCCAGCCCCACCATGCCGAAAGGCGCCAGATCAAATTCGCCGTCCTTCTCCTGCCAGGCGTGCGGGGCATGATCGGTGGCGATGCAGTCGATGGTGCCATCGCGCAATCCCTCGCGCAGGGCCTCGACGTCGGCCGCCGTGCGCAGCGGCGGATTGACCTTGAACAGCGGATCGAAGTCGCGCGCGATGATATCGTCGGTGAGAATGAGATGGTGCGGCGTGACCTCGGCGGTGACGCGGATGCCTTCGGATTTCGCCCGACGCACAATCTCCACCGATCCCTTGGTTGACAGGTGGGCGGCGTGCAGGTGGCATCCGGTCTCACGGGCCAGGGCGATGTCGCGCGCCAGGCAGATCTCTTCGGAGGCGGCGGGGATGCCTTTCAAGCCAAGTTTGCTGGAGATGACACCCTCGTGCATCACGCCCTGCCCCGACAGTTCCGGCACTTCGCAATGTTCGACGATCGGCACGTTGAACATTTGCGCATACTGCATGGCGCGGCGCAAAAGCCCGGCCGAGGCCACCGGCGCGCCATCGTCGGAGAAAGCGACCGCGCCGGCCTCGATCATATCGGAGATCTGCGCCAGCGATTTGCCTTCGCGGTCGCGGGTGATTGCGCCGATCGGATGGACCCGTCCCGGCGCCGCCTGGGCGCGGTCGAGCACGAAACGGACCGTTTCCTGGTCGGCGATCGCCGGCTCGGTATTGGGCATGCAGCAGACAGTGGTGAAGCCGCCCTTGACGCCGGCGGCCGAGCCGGTGGCCACGGTCTCTTCGTCCTCGCGTCCCGGCTCGCGCAGATGGACATGGAGGTCGATGAAGCCGGGGGCGACAATCTTGCCGGCGGCGTCGATTACCGCATGCGGCCCGGCGTCGGCCGGACGCGCGCCGGAGGGTTTTTCGACGCGCAGAACGCGCCCGCGCTCGTCGATGTGAACATCGGCCACGCCATCAAAGCCGGAGGCGGGATCGATGACGCGTCCGCTTCGGATCAGTCCGACGCTGCGATAGGCCTCACGGGCAATCATGCTCCCTCCTCTCTGGCCGGAGCCGTGCCGCCGCAGAGCAGATAGAGGGCGGCCATGCGCACGGCCAGTCCATTGGTGACCTGGTCGAGAATGACGGAGTGGGAGCCGTCGGCGACGTCGGAGGTGATCTCCACCCCGCGGTTCATCGGACCGGGGTGCATGATCAGGCCGCCGGGCCGCAAACTGGCGGCGCGGCGGGCATCAACCCCGTAGAGACGCGAGTATTCGCGCATGGAGGGCAGAAAATCGGAACTCTGACGCTCGCGCTGGATGCGCAGGCAGTTGATCGCATCGCAGCCGGGCGCCAGCGCCTTGTCCATATCGGTGAAGACTTCAATGCCCAGGTCATTGACGAAGGAGGGCATAAGCGTGGCCGGTCCGACGACCGCCACGGTGGCCCCCATGGTCAGAAGTCCCCAGATGTTGGAGCGCGCCACGCGTGAGTGCAGGATGTCGCCGACGATCAGAACGCGCTTGCCTTTCACCTCGCCCCAGCGTTCCCACATGGTGTAGATATCCAACAGTCCCTGGGTCGGGTGTTCATGGGCGCCATCGCCGGCGTTGAGGATGATGGCATCGGTGGCGCGAGTCAGAAAATGGGGCGCTCCGGGGCAGGGATGGCGGATGACCACCACATCGGTTTTCATCGCCAGTATGTTTTTCACCGTGTCGCGCAGCGATTCGCCCTTGGTCACCGACGAAGCCGACGCGGTGAAATTGACCACATCGGCGGAGAGCCGCTTTTCCGCCAGCTCAAACGAGATGCGGGTACGGGTCGACGGCTCATAGAAGAGATTGACGACGGTCTGGCCGCGCAGGGGCGGGACTTTCTTGATCGGACGGTCGAGGATGTCTTTGAACGAGCGGGCGGTGGTGAAGATCAGTTCCAGATCCTCGCGGCAGACGCCCTCGAGTCCGAGCAGGTGCTTGATGCGCAGCCGTCCTTCCGGAGCGGCGGCCTCCGGGGGGGCGCCGCCCGGGCGCTTCTGCGCGTCGGTCATGGTCAGCGACTGGTCCATAGGCCTCACTCGTTGTTGAGCCCGAATTCAAGCGCCGGTTGGGGTTTCGACTTCTTGCCGGGAGACAGTCGCCCGACGATGACGCCATCGGTGCCATCCTTCTCCGCCAGTTGGACGACCACCTGCTCGCCGCGGGCGGTCGGCAGGTTCTTGCCGACGTAGTCGGCGCGGATCGGCAGTTCCCGGTGGCCGCGGTCGACCAACACCGCCAGTTGGATCGCGCGCGGCCGGCCCAGATCGGTCAGGGCGTCGAGCGCGGCGCGAATGGTGCGTCCGGTGAAGAGCACGTCGTCGACCAACACGGCGATCTTGCCGGTGATGTCGAAGAGGATTTCGGTGCGCTGCACCACCGGCTGGGCGAGCGAGCCGCGCAGGTCATCGCGGTAAAACGAGATGTCGAGATAACCGACCGGCGGGGCGCTGCCTTCCACGCGGTCGAGAACGCCGGCGATGCGGTCAGCCAACGGCGCGCCGCGGGTGCGGATCCCGATTAAAACCACATCGTTGAGGCCATCGTTGCGCTCGAGGATTTCGTGTGCGATGCGTTCGATGGCGCGGCGCATCGCGGCCGCGTCCATGACCGGACGTGACGAGATCAGATCGGTGCTCAAGAACTCCTCCTCAAACGGAGCGGCGCCGGAGATTGGAAATGTGGCCGGGAAATACGGTGGTCGGGAACAAACGCGGGCACTGCATCCAATCCTTTCCGGCCTCGCCGAACCGGGTTAAAGGCGGGGGCAATAAACACCCGTGGGCAGCTCAAATCCACGTCTTTTCCGGGAGCGGAAAGCCGATGTCCAACAGCGGCTTAGGGCTCGCTTCCACGCGGTCCCAATCTCCATCGAAGACAAGTTCACCCCCGCTTATGATCATTAAGCGGTGAGTCAACCGACGCAGAAACACGAGGTCGTGCGAGATGAGCAGATAGGAAGCGCCTCGTGTGCGCCAATGCTCCGTCAGGGTGCGCAGCATCGAGATTCCCGATTCGTCGAGTGCGGCCTGCGGTTCATCGAGGATATAAAGCGGGGCAGTCAGCGCGGCGGCAGCGGCTATGATCAGGCGGCGTTTCTGGCCGCCGGAAAGCGAAAACGGGTCGCGGCGGGCGAACTGGTCCGGCGGCAGGCCGACCAGTGTGAGATAATCCCGCACACGGTTCGCGATCTCCTGTTCGCCGAGCCCTTGGTGGCGCAACCCGACGGCGATTTCATCGGCGCAGGTGCGGCAGAAGAGCTGGCGTTCGGGAAACTGGATCAACATGACCGGCTGTCCGCCGACGCATGTCCGTGCGCCCTCGAACCGGTCGAGAAGTCCGGCGAGCAGGAGCGCGAGCGTGGTCTTGCCGGCGCCAATCGGACCGCAGAGGCCGATCGCTTCGCCGGCGCGAATCTCCAGCGAGACATCGCGGACTGGGTGCGGCGGGAGCGGCCATCCGGGATGGGACTTCTGGCCCAGTCCGCGCACGGACAACAGGACCGGACCGGATTCAGGGGGCGCCGGCGGCGAGGACACAACGGACGGATGCGAAATCGGCCAGTCGATGGAGGGCCCGTCATGGATGATGCGTCCACGGTCAAGCGCGATGACACGGTCGAAGCGGACGACATCGTCACGGTACTGCGTCACGAAGACGATCGCCGGCGTGTCATCGCCGGCCGACGGCAACGCGGCGAGGAACTCCCAGAGACGCCGTCTGCCGGGCGGGTCGAGATGGGAGGTGGGTTCATCCATGACGACCATGGATTTGCCGGAAGCCAGCGCGCAGGCCAGCGCGACGATCTGCTTTTCCCCTCCCGACAGGCGCCCGACCTCGGTCTTGGCCAGTTGAGTGAGCCCAAATCGTTCGAGCCAGTCATCGACGCTGGCGTCCGGATTGACGGCCTGCATCCGGTGCTCAATCGAGAGCGCGAGCTCCTCGGCGACCGTGGCGCCGAGCAGATTGTCCTCGGGAGACTGAAACGCAATCGCCCCGGTGGGCGGAATCGGCGGATGCCCATCCACGCTCACCGCGCCGGCAGACGGATTGATCAAGCCGGCCATCAGCAGCGCCAGTGTCGATTTGCCCGATCCATTGGGGCCGACGAGGCAGACCCGCTCGCCGGTTCGAACGGAAAACGAGACATCGTCCAGCGCGAGGACCTCGGTGCCATCCTCCTGACGGTAGCGCACGGACACATGGGCGCAGGACCACAACATGCGCGCGGATGATAGGGATTCGCGGGCGGAGATTGTACGGTGATGTTGTGGGATGATCGAGACCTTTGACGCAGCACCCGACAACGATGTCGGCAGCGATTGAATCCTAAGCTGATCGTTTGGCTTGCTGCGATGGCCACGCGGTCTCAGCGGACGGTGCGCAGGATGCGGTTGAGGCCTTCGTAGATGGCCGCGGCCGAGTCAGGCTGGTCCCGTTTTTCGAGGATCCCGGCCTTGATCTGCCAGGCATCGACCGTGAACGAGTCGATGGCGATGGCCGAATCGCAGTAGGCCAGCGCGCGCGGCAAGTCGCCCTTCTCGTTGAGCGCGTTGCCGACATAGGCGACCGCCAACCCGTAGTCGCCCGGCCCGCTGTGGTGGGCACGGCTGAATGCCTCGGCGATGCGGTCAAAGTCCTGTGTGGCGAGCGTATTGAAGGCTGCGTTGACCGCGTCGGCAAAACCGAGATCGGACCAGACGCTGTCGGGCGCGGTATCGATTCGCTTGCGCCGATAGACCGGCAACGAACCGCCATCGTCGGCGAAAAAAAGAAATCCGAAGTAATTGCGGCGGAAGCGCGAGTGCAAAAGCAGCGCGCGTTCGGCCGGCGCCGACGGCTTGTAGCCGGTGGAAAACAGAATGTACTCGGGGTTCTGCGCCAGCACATATCCGGCGTTGAAGTTGCGCTCCTTCCAGCTGGAACTGATGCCCGGCATGATCTCCGGGTGGCGTGCGATCTCACGATCGGTCAGGCCTAGCATGTCGATGACACGGCATCCCGGCAGCTCGTAGCCGAGCCGTCCGATGGTGGATGCGGCCACCGTGAAGGTTTGCGGACTGGAGGCGCGCAGACGCGCCGCGGTCTCGCGCATCTTGCCGGTGAGCGCCAACTCCAGTTTGTGGGTGGAGAGAAGCGGTGCCCGCGTCAGAAGCCATCCGGTCGTTCCCCATGCGAGGAGCAGCGCTGCGACGACCGTGGTGGCCCACGCGGCCCGCCAACGGGCAATGAACAGCGTGAGCCCGATCGCGCTGATGACAGCGAACACGGCCAGAAGCGGCACGAAGAAGCGGTTCGGGCGAAGCACATCGCCGCCGACAGCGACGACATAGAGCGCAAAGCCAACCCAAAGTAACGCCAAGACACGCAGACGTTGCCCGCCCCCCACCAGCGCCATCACAAGCGGAATCAGCGCCACCCCCCAGAGACCATAATCGCGGAGGAATTCCCAGAGGTAAACAAGGCCGCTGGCGAAATATTCGGAGGAAAGGCCGGTCTTGGCGTGGAAGGGATTGGGCAGCAGGTCGCCGTAATAGAGTAGTTTGAAGCCGGCGAAGGGAACTAAGGAGAGCCCCACGGTGAGCAACATCCACTGCAACCGCTGTCGGTCGCGGCCGACATACCACTCCCCTGCCGCCAGGAAGAGCCAGATCAGGCCGCCCTCGGGACGGGTCAGGATGGCGAGCGTGATCGGGATCACAGACAGGCGCGATCCCCGCCACCAGAGATAGATCGCGAGCGTCACCAGGAGACCGAAAAACGCGGTCTCCAATCCTGAGACCGCCCAGTAGGCGAGCGCGCCATTGGCGCCCAGCCAGAGCGCGATGCCCGCGGCCAGCCAGTCGCCCCGCGCAATGCGCAGACGCGCCGTCCAATCCTGGACCAGGAGCGCCGCGACAATGATCATCCCCGCCGCGCCGGTCAGTCCCAGCAGCTTGGCGGCGGCATCGAAGGAAAACCCCATGCTTCCGGCCAGCACCAGCAAGATCACCCAGAGAAAATTCGTGTACCCTTCGACGCGCTCGCCGATGTTGAAGACCAGCCCATGTCCGGCCAGCGCGTTCTGCGCGTAGCGGTAGGTGATGTACGCGTCATCCTGCGTGAACCAGAGGACGCGCGCCTGCCAGAAGAGGAGCGCGCAACCGATGACCACGCCGGCAATGACCGCCGGCATCGGCGAGGGGAACCCGCCGTCGTCGGTTGCCATCGGGGGCTGGCTCTGAGAGGTGGACTTTGTCATCGCGCGGCCAACCGTGTCGTGAGTGGTAGCCCTCAACGCAACATGGTTGTGGCGGATTAGTCAAAGACTTTGAGGCGATAGGAATGTCGCGGGCGGGGAATTCACTACGGATGCTGCGCTTAGGGTCAGGGACGGCAGAACGACAATAAAAAGTCAGTGCTGTATTTCAAGTCTCCTTTCCGCTGTGACTAGGGTTCGATGAACTCGACCCGAATTTCGTCTTAAGCCACTCATACACCGCTCTTTGATCGGAGTTGGCAGCGCGCCTCACGGCTCTTAAGAGGTTTACTGCACTCTGTTGAAGAATCAGATCTTGCTTACCTTGATTACAAGCCGAGCACAGAACTCTTAAGTTCTCAGGAGTGGAAGGCCCATCAGGGTCCTCATGGTCCAGGTGAAGTCTCACTTTCCTTCCGGGAGTCGTCGGATCCTCGTCCCCCACTCCACGCCCACACGCCGTGCAAGTGAATCCATTGCGCTGCAAGACAAACGCGCGAGTGCGAGCGTCAATCGCCCGTGCGAATCTATAACCCTCCCCTTTCTTCAGAGAAGCAAGCTTGTACTCGCCGGGCTTCAGTGCGGTGTCATCATGATGGCTGAGTATCTGCCAGCCCTCAGCCCGCAGTTCTCTGATGCGCCGTTGATAGTCAGAGATACCCGAGACGCGCTGGAGATCTTTGGTATTGACCTTTTCAGGAAATCGCTTCTTGAGATGGTCGAGAATCCGCTCCCGAGCCGCCACGCGTCTCTTGCTACCCGAAGTGCTGACTTTCTTCATTTTGATTCCGCCATCATCCTACTTTCTTGTGGCGTCCTTTGTCGGGGAACTACGTACGGTCGAATTGACAGGGCAACTGCTTTCGCAAGTAACGGGGGAACCGCGTTCCCAATCATGCGCGCGATCTCGATCTTGCTCCCTAAAAACTGAAAACTGTCCGGAAAGCTCTGAAGTCTAGCTGCCTCACGGTGAGTTATCGGGCGATGCGACTCGGGATGTAGGTAGCAACCTTTCTCGGGTTTATAGAATTCAGTACGTATCGTCAGGGATGGGCGGTCCCACCTCAGCCTTCCAAAGACGTCAGTGCTACCGGATTTCTTCTTTAGCCAGCAGGCAGGGGCCAAGTCTGGGCGTTTGCGAATAAGGTCGAAGCGATTCCCGCCGGGCGGGATACACTTGTACCTTTCCAACGAGTTCGGGCGAGGCGAACGACCGAAGTGAAGATCAAGATTGGTCGGTTCAATTGGGAGATCTCCGATGGCATCCCGAACAGTTCGTCTAATGCCGTTCGGAGTAGGCGGCATTGGCGGACCGATTATCGATCCGAGAATAAATCCTCGTCGCCGCTTCTGCGGGACACCGAATTCATAAGCGTTCAAAACGATTGGTAGTGCGCCATAACCAAGCCGTGCTACGGTACTCAGAAACAGTTGAGCTTGCTTGGATCCCAGGAATTGCGGGACATTCTCGACGACGAACGCACTGGGACGAACGACACGCAGTATTCTCAGAAACTCACGCCACAACTCATTCATGCGGACGTGCTCGTCTGAAGGGCTCATCTGCCCCAGCGGAGAGAATCCCTGACACGGTGGCCCACCAATGACAACATCCGCCTCTGGGAATGGTGGCTTGGCTTCCCGGATATCCCCGCAGAATACAGTATGACCGAAGTTCAACGCGTATGTTTCACAACTTGCGCGATCAAAATCCACAGCCCAAACGCTCCGAAATCCAGCCATTTCGAAGCCGAGACCAAGTCCTCCTGCACCTGAGAACAGATCGATGAATGTTGGTCTCTCTCTCATAACACTGAATGTATTTGGGCTAACAGTCACCGTGTATCACTTTCTGCTTAAGGCCAATCGGATACGGGTCAGCACCCACTCGGGGCGTCTCTTCAGATGGCACTCACGGATCCGAAGTACTCTCCATCCAAGCGACCTGAGCCGCCTCCCGAAGTGGTTGTCGCGCTTGATGTTCCGCAGGATCTTCGCCTCCCACCACCGTGCATTCGTCCGTGGCGTCAGATTGCGACAGTTGTGTCCATGCCAGAAGCACCCATCGACGAAGACTGCTACCCTCTCTCGATGCCAGACGAAGTCGGGGCGGCCAGGGAGTTGTGAGCCCCTGCGCCAGCCCGCGAGATGCTCTCTCCGAAGCATCGACATGAGTCTCAATTCCGTCGATGCGTTCCGAGAGCTTCGGATCTTGGACATGATTGCCGAGCGACTCATTCCGCCAAAGGTATCGACGGCGCGATCACTTCTAGCAGACCGACACACCAGAGATTCTCTTAGCTGCATTTCCGTGTGATCACGCCCAGGTCTCTACCCGCAATCCAAATCCCGCGCAGCTTTGGCCTCGTCGATGCGGAGGTATGGGGTGTCGTGCGGGGCATGGTTGACCAGATCGGGGTTTTCCTCCGCCTCACGGGCGATCTGGAGGAAGGCGTCGGCGAGGGCATCGAGGCGCTCCTTGCTTTCGGTCTCGGTCGGCTCGATCATGAGTGCCTCAGGGACAATCAGCGGGAAGTAGACGGTGGGCGCATGCAGACCGAAGTCGAGCAAGCGTTTGCCGATCGCGCCGGCGCGGACACCGTGCTTTTTCTGCCGGTTGGCGGAGGCGACAAACTCATGCATGCAGGGCCCCTCGTGCGGGATTTCGTAGGCGTCTTTCAGTCGGGCCCGGACATAGTTGGCGGCAAGGATGGCATCGCGCGAGACCTGCGCCAGTCCCTCGGCGCCCTGGGCGCGGATGTAGGTGAAGGCGCGCACGAGCACGGCAAAATTGCCGATGAAGGGATGGACCGATCCGATCGACTCCGGGCCGGGAGTCTCGCGCTGGTAGACATAGCGCGCATCGGCGTCGGCTTTCGCCTCTCCCTCGCGGGACTTTCGCACCACCCGCGGGCCGGGCAGGAATGGGGCCAGACCCTTCTTGGCGCCGACTGCGGCCGCGCCCGGTCCGCCGCCGCCGTGCGGGGTCGAGAAGGTCTTGTGCAGATTCAGATGCAAGATATCAAAACCCATGTCCCCGGCGCGCGCCAGCCCGAGGAGCGCGTTGGTGTTGGCGCCGTCGTTGTAGAGCAGCCCGCCCTTGTCGTGGACAATCCTGGCGATCTGGACGATGTCGCGCTCGAACAGGCCGAGCGTGTTCGGGTTGGTGAGCATGATGCAGGCCACGGTCTCATCCATCACCGATGCCAGCACCGTCGGATCGACCAGGCCGTGAGCGTTGGACTTGATCGCCAGGGGCTCGAACCCACAGAGGGCGACCGAGGCGGGATTGGTGCCATGCGACGAATCAGGGATGATGACACGCCGGCGATTTTCGCCGCGGCGCATGTGATAGGCGCGGGCCATGAGCAACCCGATCATTTCCCCCTGCGCGCCGGCCGAGCCCTGCAGACGCACCTCATCCATGCCGGTAATCACCGCCAGGTCGCGCGCCAGTTCCCACATCAGTTGCAGCGCCCCCTGACAGTCCTCGTCGGGCGTTTCGGGGTGCAAACGGGCGAATCCCGGCTTGGCGGAGGCGCGCTCGTTGACTTTGGGGTTGTACTTCATCGTGCAGGACCCCAGCGGGTAGATATTCTTGTCGATGTGGTGGTTGAGCGTCGAGAGGCGCGTGTAGTGACGCACCACCTCGATTTCGGCCACTTCCGGCCAGTCGGGCGGAGTGGCGCGCAGGAATCCGGCGGGCAGCCGCCACGCCGGGGAGGCCTCGGGAACATCGGAGGACGGCATGGCCACCGACTGGCTGCCGGGGATCGATAGGTCGAAGATCGTCTGGGCGATGGTGTTCATGGTGTCTGACTGCCTTGGTTGGCGGACGATGCCGCGGCGGAATCGGCGGCGGCCAGCCGGTTGAGTTGCCGCTGGACCCACTGGGTCTCAGAGGATCCGCTGCGTTCCTTGAGGAATTGCGTGAACCGTTTGGTCGCTTCCTTCCGGTCGCTGGCTTGGGCGTAGAGCCAGGCGGTGTACAATTCGGAGTCCTCGCGCCATTCGGATTCGGGGTGGTCCTTGATCAGTTTTTTGAAGATCTCAATCGCTTTGTACCAATTCTTGCGCTCGCGTTCGATGCGCGCCTCGGTGAAGAGAATGTCATCGACGACACCGAGCCCGCCGTCCTGATCCAGCAGTTTCGCCCGCGACAGATACTCGGCGGCGCGATCAAACTCGTTGCGCTCGATGTACTTCTTGCCCAGCGCAAGCAGCACCTTCGGGTCGTTCTTCGTTTCCGAAGTGAGGCGTTCCAGTTCCCACACCGTCCCGGTGCCTTCCAACGCGCGGGTCAGTTCCTTATCGAGTTCGCGCGGACCGAAGTAGCCGACAAAGCGGTCAACTTCGACGGCCTTGTCGGTGGCCAGGATGGTGGTCGGAAAACGGGAGACGCGGAACCGGGAGACGGTCGCCGTGTCGAGGTCGCCATCGATGCGGACAAACACCAGTGTCTTGGCGCGCTCGAGGATCTGCGTGTCGGTCCAGGTGGACTCGTTCATTGCCCGTGACCAGGGACACCATTCGGTCTGGAAGACCAGGAGCATTTGGCGCCGCTCGCCGGTGGCAATGCCCACAGCGCGGTCGAAAGACTCCTGCCAGACCGGGGCCGGCGCGCTGTCGCCGGCCGCGGGCGGCGTGGCGGCGGTGTCATCTTGCGCCAATACCGCCAATGGCCCAAGGGCCGTAAGCAGCAGCAAAGCGATGGCAGGCCGCAACGGTCGCATGGCGATT
This sequence comes from bacterium, assembly GCA_035559435.1. Taxonomy (NCBI): domain Bacteria; species bacterium. Next base: position 4,066 of record DATMBC010000047.1, on the reverse strand, counting down.
CCGCCCTACCGGGCGGCGGCTCCTCCCACAGTCATCGAGTCGGATGCGCCGGCGCCGGCTTGCTGGCCGGCCTCGCGCAGGGCCGCGACGAAGCGGTCAAGCGTGGCGCGGCTGTGCTTCTCGGTGACGCAGACCAGGAAACGCCGATCGAATCCGGGGAATCGTCCGGCCAGTTCGATCCCTCCGAGGATGCGTTGCTGACGCAGCCGCGCCAGAATCGTGCGGGCATTGGCCGGCGCCTCGACGACGAACTCGTTGAAGAAGGCGGGCCCAAACGGGACGCTGTAGCCGGGAATCCGTGCGATGTTCTCCGCGAGATAATGCGCGCGGTCCAGGCAGGTCTTCGCCAGCGTGGTGATGCCCTGCTTGCCGAGCATCGCCATGTAGATCGCCGCGCGTGTGGCCAAAAGCGCCTGCGCGGTGCAGATGTTCGAGGTGGCCTTTTCGCGGCGGATGTGCTGTTCGCGCGTCTGAAGGGTGGTTACAAAGGCCATCACGCCGCGGGCATCGACGGTCTTGCCGACCAGCCGTCCGGGGAGCCGGCGGATGAACTTCTTGCGGGTGGCAAACAGGCCCAGCAGCGGCCCGCCGAAAGCGGGCGGATTGCCGAGGCACTGCCCCTCGCCCACGGCGACATCGGCGCCGCATTCGCCGGGCGAGCGGAGAAGGCCCAGCGAAATCGGATGAAAGACCGCGATCAGAAGCGCGCCCCTGGCGTGGGCGATCTCGGCGCCGCGGGCCCAGTCCTCGAGGCCGCCGAAGTAATTCGGCGACGACATGATCACGCACGCGGCGTTGTCATCCACCAGTTGCGCCAGACGATCAAAGTCGGTGGAGCCGTCGGGACGATTGGCCGTTTCGATCGTGACGGTCTGCGCCGACAGATAAGTCTCGAGGATGCTGCGGTAGCGCGGGTTGAGGGCGCCGGCGATCACGATCTTGCCGCGTCCGGTCTCGGCCATTGCCAGCAGCGCGGCCTCGGCGGTCGCCGAGCCGCCATCGTACATCGACGCCTGCGCCACCTCCATGCCGGTCAGACGGCGCACCATCGACTGGTATTCGTAGGTGGCCTGCAGAGTCCCTTGCGCGACTTCGGGCTGGTAGGGCGTGTAGGCGGTGTAAAACTCCGAGCGCGCAGCGACATGGTCGACCGCGGCGGGGATATAGTGATCGTAAATGCCGCCGCCGAGGAAAGAGTCGAAGCCGCCGGCGACGGCATTCTTCGCCGCCAGTTGTTCGGCCAACAGATCGACATCGGATTCGGCCAGCGCCGGCGGGATGTCAATCGGCCCCTGCTGGCGGATTTCGGACGGAATCGGCCGGAGCAGATCATCGATCGAGCCGACGCCGATGGTTTTGAGCATCGCGCGGCGCCGCTCGTCATTGTGGGGCAGGTACGCCATGGTGATGTCTGACTTTCCGAAAGAGTGGGTTTAGTGTTGCTCGACGAGTTGGCTGTAGTCCTTGGGCGACAGGAGCGCGTTGGCCTCGGCGGCGTTGGCAATCTTGATCTTGATCATCCATCCGGCGCCGTAACAGTCCTGGTTGACGAGATTGGCCTCATCGGCCAGCCGCGTATTGACCTCACTGACCGTACCCGAAACCGGGGCATAAAGTTCCGATACCGCCTTGACCGCTTCGATCGTGCCGAAGGGTTCGCCGGCCTTGACGGCGGTGCCGACCGCGGGCAGTTCGACATAGACGACATCGCCCAGCTCACCCTGGGCAAAGTCGGTGATGCCGATGGTGCCGGTGTCACCCTGGATGTCCAGCCACTCGTGGTCTTTGGTATACCGGAGATTGTCCTTGATAATCACATGTCCTCCCTGTTGCGGGGAACATACCCAAAAAGACGCCGCCGGAGCAAGGACGGTTCCGGCGGCCGTGTCAGCGCGAGATGGTCCGGTGGAGAAATTGTCAGGCGGCCACGGCCTTGGCGGGCGTCTCGCCGATCGTCTTGGCCCGCGCTTCGGCGAGGAAGAAGCGCTCAACGAATGTCGTGTCGAAATGTCCCGAACGGAATTCGGCCGAGGCAATGACCCGCTTGTGGAAGTCGATGGTAGTGTGGATGCCCTCGATCACAAATTCGCCCAGCGCCCGCTGCATCTTCGTCAACGCCTCGTCGCGGGTTTTGCCATGCACGATCAGTTTCGCAACCAGGGAGTCATAGAACGGCGGGATGGTGTAGGCCGCGTAGGCGTGGGTGTCGACCCGGACACCGTGACCGCCGGGAACGTGAAACGAAGTGATCTTGCCGGGCGACGGGCGGAAATCGGCTTCGGGATTCTCGGCGTTGATGCGGACTTCCATGGTGTGCCCCGAGAACTTCACCTGCGACTGCGAGAAGGACAACGGCTGCCCGGCGGCCACCAGGATCTGCTCTTTGACCAGATCGATGTCGGTCTGCTCCTCGGTGACCGGGTGTTCGACCTGGATGCGGGTGTTCATCTCCATGAAGTAGAAGTGGCCCGTCTTGTCGACAAGGAACTCGATGGTGCCGGCGGATTGATAGCTGACGGCGTCGGCGCCGATAATGGCGGCCGCGGCCATCTGACGGCGGGTCTCGTCGTTGATCCCCGGCGACGGCGACTCCTCGATCAGTTTCTGGTGGCGGCGCTGGACGGTGCAATCGCGTTCGCCGAGATGGACCACGTTGCCGCGCGAATCGCCGATGACCTGGAATTCGACATGGCGCGGCTGCTCGATGTACTTTTCGATGTAGACGTCGGGATTATTGAAGGCCAGCTTCGCCTCGGTCTGGGCGGCAAGGATGAGCATTTCGAGCTCGCCGGGATCGCGGCAGATGCGCATGCCGCGTCCGCCGCCACCGCCGGCGGCTTTGATGATCACCGGGAAGCCGATGGCCAGCGCCGCCTCGCGCGCCGCCTGCGGGTCGGAGACCGGGCCGTCGGTGCCCGGGACGATCGGCACACCCGCTTCCTTCATCGTCTGACGGGCCGCGGCCTTGTCGCCCATGCGCCGGATGGTCTCCGGCGAGGGACCGATGAAGGTCAGCCCGCAGTCGATGCAGATCTGGGCGAAGTCGGCGTTTTCGGCCAGGAAGCCATAACCGGGATGAATCGCGTCGGCGCCGGTCACCTCCGCGGCGGCGACGATGCGCTTGGGATCGAGGTATGATTTCGACGGCGCCGCCGGTCCGATGCAAACGTCCTCGTCGGCAAAACGCACATGCAGCGACTCCCGGTCGGGCTCGGAGTAGATGGCGACCGTGGGAATGCCCAACTCCCGGCAGGCGCGGATGATGCGCAGCGCGATCTCGCCGCGGTTGGCGATGAGGATTTTCTTGAACATGGTCCGGGCGCGGAGACGGCGGCGTCAGTGGCCGTTGCGTTCGTCGTCTTCCTCGTCGTCCTCCAGCTCGTATTCCAACTCTTCGTCGTCGGCCTCGGCCACTTCGAACTCGTGCTCTTCAGCGCATGTCTTGGAGCAGTAGACATGCTTTTTCCGGCGGACCGGGGTGCCTTCGATCTCGACCCCGCAGTAATCACAGACTTGCATGCGTCCAGCCCTGCCTCGTATCGGTTAGTGCGGCGTCTCCCGGCGGGCGCCGTCGGAGCGCCGACCGGCGGAGACCGTGCGTTGTGCCAATGTGTTCCCCTGTCCCCCCGACGCAGACCCGGGTGCTGATACGCGTCAGCGTCGGCGAAATATCCACTGGCGGGGCGGAAGTCAAACAGAAAAAACCGAGGCAGAAGAGCGAAGCGCCATGGCGGTCGCGGCCGCCATGGCGCCCCGGTGGACTGTGAGGCGGTGTGTTACATCGAATTCTGACGTTCGAACTCCTGCCAGCCGCGGTCGGCGGCGCCGACGATCCCGCGCAGGCGCAATTCGAAATCCTCCGGGCTGGAGGCGGCGGCGATCGCGGTCTCATAGGAGATCACGTTCTGCCGGTACCACTTCATGATCGACTGGTCGAAGGTCTGCATGCCGTACTGGGTCACACCGCTTTCGATCAGGTCCTGGATCAGGCCGGTCTTCTCCGGATCGAGGATCGCCTCGCGGATGGCGGCCGATCCGATCATGATCTCAATGGCGGGGACACGTC
>DATMBC010000046.1 GCA_035559435.1 bacterium | reverse complement strand
TAGCTGGACTCGGCGGCGCAGGCGCCGGGCGCGGCAATCGTCGAAAGGACACGAATCGTCACCTCGGAGCAATCATCCGTGGCGAACGGCTCACCGAAGGCCAGGACCGCGGCGCAGTCGATGGTCGTGTCGGCCGGGCAGCTCAGCACCGGCGGGGTGTTGTCCTGCTTGGTGATCGTCCGCGAGCAGGTGTCGGCGTTGCCGCAGGCGTCCGTTGCCACCCAGGTGCGGGTGTAACTGGACTCGGCCGGACAGGCGCCCGGTGTGGCGATCGTCGACAGCACACTGATCGTCACATCGGAGCAGTTGTCGGTCGCCGAGGGCTGGCCGAAGTTCACCGCGGCGGCGCAGTCGATGACGGTGTCGGCGGCGCAGGTGATCACCGGCGGGGTGTTATCCTGGATCCGGATCGCTTGATCGCAGGTGACAATGTTGCCGCAGTCATCGGTCGCCGTCCAGGTACGGGTCACCGTCTTCTCGGCCGGACAATTGCCGGGCACGGTGTCCTGTGTGACGGTCACGGTCAGCGCGTTGTCGCAGTTGTCGTCAAACGACGGAGTCCCGAACGGCAGTCCGGTGGCCGTGCAGTTGATTGTGGTATCGTTCGGACAGGAGACGACTGTCGGATCCTCGGTATCGTCCACAGTGACCGTGTAGGTGCAGGTGTCGGCGCAGCCGAGCGTCGGCTCGGACACAATCAGGCGCAGTTCAAAATCGGCGCCGCAGGTGTCGCCGGCGCTGACGCTGACCGATTGTCCGGTGCTCGAGCCAGAAATGCTGCCGTTGCCCGAGATTGTCCACTGGTAGCTGAAGTTGCCCGTCGGGCCGGAGTATGTGTGTCCGGTCGAGGAGGGGCAGACTTCCAGCGGTCCCTGAATGCCGCAGCTGGGCTTCGGAACAACGACCAGGATCGCGGTGCAGCTCGTCTCCGTGCCTTCGGCGTCGGTGATCGTCACGGTGTAGGTGCCGGCGTCGCCGGGCACGGCGTTGGTGATCGAAATGCAGGAGTCCGTGCCGCAGGGGCAACCCGGGCCGGACCACGAGTACGTGTAGGGCCCCGCGCCGCCGCTCACGTCGACGCAGAAGGCCGCGTTGCTGCCCTCACAGATCATGAGACTGTCGGGGCTCATGCTGCAGATGAGGGGAGGGGTGCAGACCGTGGCCGCCGACAGCGAGCGGTCGGTGTTGCCCAGGTTCGGCGTCGGGCAATCGGCCTCGGCAAACCCTTCCCAGTCGATCAGGCGCATATGATAGGGGGAACCGCTGATACCGCCGGCCGAGCGCGCCACCGCGCCCAGCGAGGCGCATGGCACGGTGTTGCCGCCGGCATCCTTGCATCCCCAATCCTCGCGGCTGGCGATGTGGCCGCCCCAGGCCAGCACCACGTTCTCGCCGGCCGGATCGATCACCACGACCATCCGCGCCTCAGACTGCGAGGCGGTCAGAACGCCCTCTTCGCTCTCCACACACTTGTTGCCGTTGCCGGTGCCGAGGGGATAGTCGGCATAGTACATGTTGACGATCGTGCCGCCCCAGATGCGCATCTGGCGTTCCACCGCGGGCAGACCCGCGCAGGCAGTCTGCGGCTGAATACCGTTGGGCAGATCGCCATAGGGGTCATCGCAGTCGGGGCAGGGGATCGTATAGGCATGCGTCCAATCGTTGATCGCCCCCCCGGCCAGCGCGGTGCCGTAGGTGGGATCGGGGAAGTACGAATCCACGTTGTGATTGCCGGTGTACTGGCACGCCGACCCCGGAATGTGCAGACGGTTGTAGCTGGTCAGAAAATCGATCGCGTGGGCGCCGCTGTGCTTGATGTCATATCCCAGCACAATTCGGATCGTGTCGCTTCCGGTGTAGCAGTCGACCGGGATGTTCTCGATCCGCGCGCGGTAGGGGATCGACCAGCCCTCTTCGAGATGGCCCTGCTGTTCGCCGACGTTGCCATTCTGCCAATTCGGCGATCCGTCAGTTTCGTCGGGGCTTGTCGCCGATCCATTGCGCAACTGATCCAGATCGATTTGCATCGGCGCGGCGATCGCGTCCGGCGACATGATCGTCATCGTCGTCGACGGCTCCAACTGCGCCTCAACCTGCGCCGCGGCCAAACCGGGCACCAGCATGATGGCCAAGACCAGCCATAGCACGCCCGGCCGGGTACAGCCACTTTCGGTTCGCATTGTCCTCCTCCTTAGGGTGGGTAAGTACAGCGTTCCTCACATTACAAGTCAGATGATCCAGAGTTGGTGGGCGGAGACGGTTTTCTGCTTCGTCGCATCCGCCGTGTCGACTACATACAGGTTGCCACCTGCTGTCTCGGCGCACGCTCAAAACGAGCGACTTACGCGACTCCAGCCAGATCAGGTCTTTAGTCTGTCTGAGACTGCTGTACTACTGCCGACGAACTGCTGATTCAACGAGGCAAAACCGAGCACGATGTCTAGCATGTATGTAAGTGGCCCCCTTGACAGCACTTCAGACTGTCAGCTATAGCACAACGCTAACGCGGGGGGTGACGTAATGTCAAATAAAATCGATACTCGCCCGCAGGTGGGCGCAGGGTGGGCAAGCCATCGGGTTAAGGAATGCGCGTATCCCGCTGATTTGCAGGGCGATACGATCCGCCTCGCCATGGTCAGCCGTCACGCCCCCCCGGAGTGATCCCCTGATCGGAGATAATCGCGGTTACCAAGTCAGACGGTGTCAGATCGAAGGCGGGAGAATAGATCTTCGCGCCGGGAGGCGCCAGACGCACCGGCCCGACATTGCTCACCTCGGTCGATGATCGCTCCTCGATCGGGATGTGCCGACCGTTCGGCAAGGCGGGATCGAAAGTGGAGGTGGGGGCGGCCACATAAAACGGGACCCCATGATGGACCGCCAGGACCGCGAGGTTGTAGGTGCCAATCTTGTTGACCACGTCCCCATTGGCGGCGATCCGGTCGGCACCGACGATCACCGCGTCGATCCGTTGCTTGGCAAACAGCGACGCGGCAGTGTTGTCGGTGATCAAGGTGCAGGGCACCCCTTGTTGCATCAACTCCCACATCGTCAGCCGCGCGCCCTGCCAGACCGGACGCGTTTCATCGGCGAAGACATGCAGACGCACCCCCCGCGCATGGGCGCAGTAGATCGGGGCGAGCGCGGTGCCAATTCCCGACGTCGCCAGCGCTCCGGCGTTGCAATGCGTCAGGATGTTCATGCCGTCGATAAACAGCGGCAGCCCAATCTCGCCGATCTTGCGGCACATCGCCTGGTCTTCGCGGTGGATGGCGATGGCCTCCCGCTCCAGATGGTCTCTCAATCCGGCCGCGTCGTACGCGTCGGACGCAGCCGCGGCGCGCATCATCCGGTCGACCGCCCACATGAGATTGACCGCGGTCGGACGCGCCGCCTTCAGGCGGCGCGCATCCTCGTCCAACTGCGCCCGGACGCGCTCAAGCGATGCGGCGGCGTCGCTGATCGACAGGACCATGCCGTAGGCCGCGGCCACGCCGATCGCCGGCGCGCCGCGCACCGTCAGATTGCGGATCGCCTCGAAGACATCCATGACGCCGGCGCAGGTCACTGTCGTCACCCGCGTCGGCAGCGCGCGCTGATCGAGCAACTCCAGCGCGCCGTCGCGCCAGGCCAGCGTCTGAAACGTCATCTGGACTTCGGGATTGGACATCGGTTCAAGTATCCGCAATTCTCCGCGCGCGGGAAAGTCAATCTTGCCGCGGCGCCGCGACCGCAAAAAAAAGGGCGGCCACGGCCGCCCTCGCAGATCACTGTTCGGCGCGCTCAATTCCCGCCGGCCGCCACTTTGGGCTCGGGCCCGAGGCAGGCGCGGCGCAGCGCCGTGCGATAGTCGCGGTTCATCTCCGCGATCACCCGCACCGAAATCTCCTTCGGGCAGACCGCCTCGCACTCAAACGTGTTGGTGCAGGAGCCGAACCCCTCCCTGTCCATCTGCTCGACCATCCTGATCACCCGGATGTCGCGTTCGGGCTGCCCCTGCGGCAGATGCGCCAACTGCGAGATCTTCGCGGCGGTGAAAAGCGAAGCCGACGCGTTCTTGCAGGCGGCCACGCAGGCGCCGCATCCGATGCAGGCGGCGGCGTCCATCGCCAGGTCGGCTTCCTTCTTCGGGATCGGGATCGTGTTTGCGTCAGGCGCATTGCCGGTGCTGACCGAAATGAAACCACCCGCCTGAATGATGCGGTCCAGCGCCGAGCGGTCGACGATCAGGTCGCGCAGGACCGGAAAGGCCCTGGCCCGCCACGGCTCGATACGGATCACGTCGCCGTCTTTGAACCGGCGCATGTGCAGCTGGCAGACGGTCGTGCCGCGATCGCCACCGTGCGGCACGCCGTTGATCACCAGCGAACAGGTCCCGCAGATGCCCTCGCGGCAATCGTGATCAAAGGCAATCGGGTCCTCGCCCTTGGCGATGAGGCCCTCATTGACGACATCGAGCATCTCGAGGAAGGACATGTCCTTGCTGATGCCCTCGGCGTGGTAGGTGACAAACCTGCCCTTGTCCGTGGCGCTCTTCTGACGCCAGACATGCAACGTGAGCTTCATCATCATTTGTAGCTCCTGACTCCGAGCTCGACATTCTCGAATTGCAACGGCTCGACATGCCGCAGCGGCTTGTTGCCGTCGCCCTGATACTCCCAGCAGGCCACGTGGCAGAACCGCTCGTCGTCGCGTTTGGCCTCGCCGTCGGGCGTCTGATGCTCCTCGCGGAAATGCGACCCGCAGGACTCGTCCCGTTCGAGGGCGTCGTAACAGAGCAACTCGCCGAACTCCAGAAAATCGGCGACCCGGCCGGCCCGTTCCAGGGCCACGTTCAATTCCTCGCCGGCGCCGGTCACGATCGCCTCTTTCCAGAACCGCTCGCGCAGCGGCGGTATCTTCGCGAGCGCTTCCTTCAGGCCGGCGGCGTTGCGTCCCATGCCGCAGAGATCCCACATCAGCTTGCCCAATTCGCGATGAAACGAGACCACCGTGCGCGTGCCCTTCAGGCTGACGAGTTTCTGGATGCGCGCCCGGACCTCGGCCTCGGTCTGGCGAAACGCCGCATCGGATGGCGATAACCTGGTCAACTTGGTGGTGGCGAGGTAGTGTCCCAGGGTGTAGGGCAGTACGAAGTATCCGTCGGCTAGCCCCTGCATCAGCGCCGAGGCCCCGAGACGGTTGGCGCCATGGTCGGAGAAGTTCGCCTCGCCGATCACATGCAGCCCGTTAATGTTGCTCATCAGATTGTAATCCACCCACAGGCCGCCCATCGTGTAATGGACCGCCGGGTAGATCCGCATCGGCACCTCGTAGGGGTTCTCGGCCGTGATCTTCTCGTACATCTCGAAGAGATTGCCGTAACGCTCCTCGATGGTCTTGCGGCCGAGGCGCTTGATCGCGTCGGCAAAATCGAGGTAGACGCCGCGTCCAAACTCGCCCACCCCGCGGCCCTCGTCGCAGACCTTCTTGGCCGCGCGCGAGGAAATGTCGCGCGGGGAGAGGTTGCCAAACGAGGGATACATCCGTTCGAGATAGTAGTCGCGCTCGTCCTCGGGAATCTGGTTCGGCGGCCGCTTGTCCCCCGGCCGCTTCGGCACCCAGATGCGCCCGTCGTTGCGCAGCGACTCCGACATCAGCGTCAGTTTTGACTGGTGGTCGCCGGTGACGGGAATGCAGGTCGGATGGATCTGTACATAGCAGGGATTGGCAAACAGCGCGCCGCGCTTGTAGGCGCGGAATGCGGCGGTGACGTTGGCGCCGGCGCACATGGTGGAGAGGAAGTAGAGGTTGCCGTACCCGCCGGTGGCCAGCACGACCGCGTCGGCCGACCAGGATTCGATCCGGCCGGAGACAAGGTCGCGCGTGACAATGCCGCGCACGGTGTTATCGACCACCACCAAATCCAGCATCTCGGTGCGCGGATGCATCCGCACTTTGCCCAGCGCAATCTGGCGCGAGAGCGCGGAATAGGCGCCCAGCAGAAGCTGTTGGCCGGTCTGCCCCCGGGCATAGAATGTGCGCGAGACCTGCGCCCCGCCGAACGACCGGTTGGCCAACAGGCCGCCGTAGTCGCGCGCAAACGGCACTCCCTGCGCCACGCACTGGTCGATGATGTTGACCGAGACTTCCGCCAGACGGTACACATTGGCTTCGCGGGCGCGGAAGTCGCCGCCCTTGATCGTGTCATAGAACAGCCGAAAGACGCTGTCGCCGTCGTTCTGGTAATTCTTGGCGGCGTTGATGCCGCCCTGCGCGGCGATGCTGTGCGCGCGCCGCGGACTGTCCTGGTAGCAGAAGCAGTCGACGTTGTAGCCCAGTTCGGCCAGCGACGCCGCGGCGGAACTGCCCGCCAGGCCCGAGCCCACCACAATCACGGTGAACTTCCGCTTGTTGGCCGGATTGACCAGCTTCATCTCGAACTTGTGCTTGCTCCACTTTTCGGCCAACGGCCCCGAGGGAACACGGCTTGGAGGAACCGGCATAGATCACTCCTGCCTCAGCGGACCACGCCGAGGAGTATCGAAATCGGAATCGAGATATACCCCAACACGAGAATGACCGTAATGACCGTCGCCGCCTTCTCGATCTTCGGCAGCGTGCGCGTGCTCGCCCAGCCGGCGGTCTGGAAGACGCTGGCGATGCCATGCGACAAGTGGAAACCCAGCAGGATCATGGCGACGACATACGAGACGCTGATGAGCGGATTGGAGAACCCGGCGATCACCATGGCATGAATGTCGGGACGCCCGCCGGCATCCAGCATCCTCTGGTACTGCGGATTGGTGATCTTCCAGGTGTAGTGGGCCAGGTGGTAGACGACGAACGCCAGCACCATCAGCCCGGAGTAGACCATCGTGCGTGAGGCCAGTGTGGCGCGCACCGCCCGTTTCTGGGCGTAATCGATCGGCCGGGCGGCGTTGTTCAGCAGGGTGAGACGGATGGTGACCACGATGTGCACGATCGCGGTCAGGGCGATCACCGCCCGCACCAGCCACAGCAGGGCCGGGAACGCGCGCAGTTTTTCGCCATAGGCGTTGAAGACCTCCGGTCCCAGAAAGACCTGAAGGTTGCCGATCATGTGCCCGATGACAAACAGCAGCAGGATGACGCCGGTGAGGGCGACGATGATCTTCAGACTGACGGTCGAATTCCACATACAGGGATCCCACGGGCGCCGGACGTGCCGCATGGCGCAGTTGCGAGCAATTCGGGGTGCATTCGATTGAAGGCGGTTGCTGACATGGGCTTAAACCATCCCCGTCGAGGCGGGAGATCGAGGATATTGCCGCCCTCGTTTCCGTACAAGGGGTTTTTGCCCCTCTCTGGCAATTTCGTCGCTTCAAAATGACACGGCCGCCGGACCCGCTGGTCCGGCGGCCGCATCGGATGGGAGCCCGGCTAACTGCGTCCGGTCTTGAGAATGTTGGTCACCAGTTGCTTTTTGATCTGCGAGCGCTTGGCGCCCTTGGCGATCCCCGATGGAAAGCGCGCGCCGACGTTGTCGAGAAAGGAGTCGACCTCGCGCTCGATCGCGCTTTTGGCGAGTTCGGGATGGGTGCGAAAGATGACCGTGTGCAGCGCCCGGCGGATGACGCTGGCGACCGAGGTGCCGTCCTTGCGCGCCATCTTGCGCAGAATCGACAGTTCGTCGGGATTGAGGATGAGGGAAAACGGCTGCTTCGGGCCGGCGGGTTTGCGTCCGCGGCGTGTCACGCGACGCCGCGGCCGTCCCGCTGCAGTTCGCGCGCCCGCCTCCATACTGCGTTTAGCGGTTCTGGGTGACATCCTGATTCCTTGGATTGGGGTTGATGAATCGGACCTGTTAACTGACGGAACGTATATAATCACCGCGGAAGTCGCGCCGTCAATCGAAATCGACACAACTGAGCACACATGCGTCCGATGCGATGGCAAAACCTTGCCAGGTCATAGTTGCACCATAACGGCTCCCGTAGCATAAGCACGGCGCCCATATTGCTTTACGCCTTGATGGGACGATTAGTTCCCCGGCCACGGATCACGGTTTGGCGACGATCCGCTCTTCACAGAGAATCGTGTAGTAATCGTTAAAGCGAATGTCGCGCGGGCGTTCGGCCATCCCGCTGAAACGAAACTCGGTACGCGGCCCGGTCACTTCGAGAAGGCGTGTACGCTGACCGTCCTCGTAAACGATCGTGATCGGCATGAAGGCGCGAAAGGCGGAGTCGACGTTGAATTGATCGATGCGCACGCGCGCGGTCCATGTCCCATCGTCGGCGCGCTCCCGCTCCCAGGAGTACTCATAGCGGGGAATCTGCGTGCCATAAACCCACTGGTCGAAAAACCACTGCATGTCCGCGCCGACATGCCGTTCCACCACCGCTTGAAAATCCCGCGTCGTTGCGTCGCGATGGGCAAACGACGACACATAGTCGCGCATCATCGCCAGAAATCGATCGTCGGAGCCGCGCTCGTAATCGTACATCATATTGCGCAGCATGTGCAGCACATAGGCGCCCTTCGAATACACCAGCTTGCTGTAGGAGCCTGGCGAGCGCATCGACGAGCAGCGGGTCCCCAGCCAGATCGGCGCCGCGGACGGTCCCTCATGCCAAAACTCATGGCCCCCAACCTGCAGGATATTATCGCGCCAGTCCTTCAGGAGTTCATAGAACACTTTCGCGCCGGGATTGCGCGCCTGCACATACATTGCCCCGGCGTACTCGGCAAATCCCTCCGACAGCCACTGGTCATGATACGTGGACCAGCCAACCAGATGGCCGAACCACTGATGCGCCACCTCATGGGCACGGAACGCGTCGGTGATCCCCTTGCGGCTGGTCTCAAACGAGTACCAGGCCAAATGCAAAAGTTGCGGGAATCCCTGGCCGTGAATCGCCGGAATCTCGGTGGCGGCCAGGTGCGGCCAGGGGTAGGGCCCGAAGGAGCGGCTGAAGAGACGCACCGCCCCTTCGATGTCCTCCGCCACCGCCTTTTTGATGTCGCCGGCAAACAGGCCGGTGGGATGATTGCGGCTCCGATAGATGTCCAGACGCGTTCCTTCCATCATCGTCGAAGTGAGAATATCGAAACTGCCGTAGTTGAACGAGACAAAGCAGGAGGGGTTGTAGGTCCGCCAGACCTTCGTTCGCCAGTCTCCCTGCACGCTGTCCGACAACAATTCCCCCGACGAAACCAGTTCATAGTGTTTGGGGAAGGTGAACGCGGTGCGGTAGCGCGCGCGTTCCAGCGGCCGTCCAACCGGCACCCAGCGGGTGGTGTACCGGATCGCGAAGTCGCCCCACGGATACTTGTTCAGCAGCTGATCGCCCCGGTAGAAGAAACGCAGGTCGGTGGTGTCGCCGCGGCGCAGCGGCTCGGGGATGCGCAGGACCAGCCAGCCGGCCTTGTCATTGTAGATGAAGGGGAGAGGACGGCCGTCGAGGAGAATCGAGTCGACATCCAGACGCGGCGCGAGCGTCACCGCCATGTCGCCGAACCGGTCGCGGCGCGGCACGACCTTCGCGATGACATCGAGCTCCACCTTGGCCGAGGATCGGATGAGCACACGGGAATCGTACTCGACGATCGCAAATCCGCCGTTGACCAGCGCGGCGCGCGCGCCGGATTCGTCGGGCCGACGGCGACGGTCGTAGGAGCAGACAAGATCGAACGCTCCCTGGTCCGGCGTGCCTTGCGGCCGACGCAGCAGGTTGATGGCTTCCTCGTTTTCCTCATCCAGGATGAAGTGCAGCTGACGTTGGCCGGCCAGATCGGCCGCCAGATAGAGGAAGGTGTTCGGCGCCGGATCGCGCAGCAGCATCCGCCACCCCTGCGCCGCGAGATTGGCGGCGAGATCGTCGTTGGCGGTCTCCTCCCACTGACGCACCGCGCCGGCGCGCGGCAGACGCGGTTCCGTCACCAGCGTATCGAGGCAGGCCCACAACCCCGCGGCCGTCAGTGAATCGAAGAAGCGGGCATACAGGCGCATAAATGAGGACTCGAGGATGCTGTCGCCGCAGAAACGGGCCAGTTGCCCGCGCTCGATTCCGGTGGGTGGCTCATACCGCAGTCGGCCTTGACCGGTGAAGTAGCATCCGGTGGGACGCCCGCCGACCGTCTGCAACAGATGGATGGTTCCCGACTCAAAGATCCAGGTCCCCAGATCGCCGGCCCATGCGGCCCCGGCACGGACCGCGTACACCCGCGCCGGATCGATCGTCGGATGGTCAAGCGAGTCGTAAACCGCCTGATCCCAGCCGGCAATCCGGGTGATTGTCTTGGCCGATAGATCATCGGCCGCGCACAGACTGATCGCCAGGATGATGAGACGCCCGATCCGACCGCATTGGCGCCGTTTGATGGTCGTTGTGGCAGTCATCGGGGTGGATGATAGACGATCGCGGCGGATCCGCCAACGGAATCCGGCCGCCTAAGATGCGAAACGCGCCGCGGTGGCGGCGCGTTCCACAAGTCATCAGCGTCAGACGCTACGGGTTGCAGGGGTCGCAGAAGTTGACGGCCGGGTTTTCGCCGCGGAACGCGACTCCGACCACGCGGACCACGTCGATCACACTGGTCGCCCCATCGCAATTAACGTCCGCGCGTCCCGCCGGAGCGTGCGGGCAGGAGGCATCGATCGTGGGTGTGGCGCCGCGGAAAGCGATGCTGACCGTCTCAATGACGTCCAGCACGTTGACCGAGCCGTCGCACGACGGATCGGCGTGGCAGGTGCAGTCGCAAGTGGCGTAGTCAACGGTCACCACATGCGGCGGCGTGGTCACGCTCTGCTGGCCGTGCGCGTCGGTGGAACGCAGCGTGTAGAAGTAGTCACCCGGCGCCTTGCCCGTGACCGGGTAGGTGCTGGCGGGTGTCGCCGCTTCCAGTTCGACCTCAGAGGCAAAGGTCACGACCGGCGAAATGTTGTCGATCCAGACGCCGTCCCACAGTTCGGCGCCGTCGGTCTCATACGAGAAGCGGATGAGTACCTCTTCGCCGATGTACGGGGTCAGCGGGAACTTGGCCTCGACAAAATTGCCGCCCGAAGAGCCGGTGATGCCGTTGCCGCGATTGGTTCCGTGCGGGTTGGTGTTGGTGGTGACGTTCCCGGGCAAAGTGTACCAGTTCGCGCCGAAGTCATTGGACACCTCGGCGTAGGCATAGTCCCAGTCGGTCTCGATGTTGTACCACATCCGCGCCCGGAGCGTGTCGCCCGCCGCCGGGCGATAGTAGTTCCGGGCCACCAGCCGGGCACGCCGGTTGTTGCTGGAGCCGCCCCAGAAACTCTCGGTGCTGTTGTAGCCGCGCGTCGGCGACAAACTGAAACCGCCGAGATTCCAGTGGCTGTCATCGTCGGTGAAGTCGGTGATCACCGCGCGGCCGACGAGTTCGGTCAGACGGAAGGCGACCGCGCCATTGAGGCCGCCCGGGTCGGACCAGGTCAGCGTGTAGTCGGGGACCGTCACGGTGTCGGGTGAGACCCAGGTCGGCATCACCGGCGGGAGAATGCGCTGCGGCGAGTCAGCCAGATCGATCAGGAGCAGATTGCCCGGTATATTCTCGTTGACCAGTGTCGGGATGCGCGCCGGATTCGGCCAGAACCCGTCGCTGCCCGAACCGACTTCGGGCGTAAACGACAGGATTCCTTCGGAAAAGTACATCCAGTCGTCCGAATCGCCGTTGGTCACATACAGCGCCCAACCCGGCTGCGGGCTGTAGCCGTTGAAACTGGTGACCGAGTCCCCCATCGCGCGAAACAGCGGCTCGTCGGCGGTATAGAACTCGTCATACCCCGGGGCCCAGAGAAACAAGTTGGAGTAGGAATGGTAATTGACCGCGATGACGAAGTTGCGGCTCTGCACCCAGTCGCGCACCAACTGATTCTCCGGCTCGGAAAAGGCGCTCGGGCCGCGGTAGGTGTCGCTGGACGGGTTGGGGGAGGAGCCAACATTGTCGAATCCCCACATGTGACCGTAGTTGCGGTTCGGGTCGGTGCCATAGACAATCGTCGGTGTGGTCTGCACAATCCGACGGTTCTTGCGCCACATCCCGCCGCCGGTGGGGCTGATCATCTCATTATAGAGGTAGCCATCCGGGTTGACGAACGGCAGCACATAGATTTCGCGTTCGTTGACCAGCTGCGTGATGACCGGATCAGTGCCGTAGTTGAACATCAGCGTGCGGATCGTGTGCAGGACCACTTCCATGCCGATCGGCTCGCGCGCATGGTGCACGGCGGTAAACAGGATCTCCGGCTCACTCTCATCGACGTCGGGGTTGTCGGAAATCTTGATCGCCCACAGCGGATTGCCCTCATACGAATCACCGATTGAGAATTTCGCGGTGGTGATGGACGGATAGGCGGTGTGAAAGGAGTCGAGCTTCGAGTTGAAGCCGCCCACCGCTTCCGCCCAGGTGAGGAAGCCGCCCATGGTCGCGCTCGACTTGGCGGAATAACTCGCATACCAGTCGGGATCCAGCACGTCGAGTTTGTAGCCGTCGGCGCGCAACCGGTCCAGTTCGTCCGCCGAGACCAGGACCGTGAACGCCCCGGCCGCGTAGTTCGGATGGTCTTCGAGAATGTCCACCCCGCGCGCCAACGCCGCCTCGATCTGACCTTTGCCGGTGATGTTCCAGCGCGCGACGATCTTCTTATTCAGGAATTCCATGTCGGCAGCGTCCAGGGCCCACACCGTTTCCACCGTGCCGGCCAGCGCCGCCAGCATGGCCACAACCAACAATCCTACGCGTACACTGCGCATGCCTCTCTCCCATCCCTACTTAATTGTTATCGACACAACCGCGTGAAATGTGGCGTGGGGAGCCGGGAAGTACGAAAAACGCTGCTCCAAACCACCGTACAGAACGGCCCTGCAACCGGCGGGCCAACACCGGCAAGATACGCCATTCGGGAAACATCACAAGCCGCCATTTTGTGCCGCTTGGACCCACCGGCGGTATGTGATATCTTAATTGTCAGAATGTCTGAACGGACACCAAGCCATTACGATGACGCCGGGCGCGCCCGCATGGTCGACATCGGCGGCAAGTCGCCAAGCCGCCGCACCGCGCGCGCCGAAGGGGAGCTGCGCATCGGCCCCGCCGCCGCCGCCGCGCTTGACCAGGGAACTGTCCCGAAGGGAAACCCCTTCGAAGCGGCGCGGCTGGCCGGCATCGCCGCCGCCAAGAAGACCTCCGACCTGATCCCGCTGTGCCACCCCTTGCGGCTCAATGTCGTCGACATCGACATCACCCATGTCCCGGGCGAGGCCGTCATCCGCGTCGCCGTTTCGGTCTCAGCCGACGAACGCACCGGCGTCGAGATGGAGGCCCTGACCGCCTGCAGCGTCGCGCTGCTGGTGATCTACGACATGCTCAAAGCGATCGACAAGGGGATGGTGCTGGGTCCGATCCGACTGATCGAAAAGACCGGCGGCAAGTCCGACTACACCGCGCCGCCGGCGCCCTGACGCTCAATTGATCGGAAGGCCGATCTGCACAAAGCGCGGGTGGATGGCCCGGACATCGGGCGTCACCAGTTGCAGCGTGTTGTGTGGACGGATGAAAGTGGTGTCGGGAAGCAGGGGATCGCTGAGTTGGCCGGCCCGTGCGGTGAAGAACAAACGCGCAATGCCTCCCGATCCGGGCGCCAGCGGCGGCCGATTCCCGCCCAGATCGGAAATCAACCCGATCAAGACGGTTTGCGCCGTGGAATCAACACGGAAGGTCTTCAGGGCGAAGTACTCCGTGCGCAGCCCAAAGTAGTTGGCCGAGTCAATCCGGTAGTCCGGCCGTCCCTGTCCCCAGCGCAGCGGCAATGTCAACGCCGCGACCGGTCCGGGGTTGTCCAGGCTGACCAGCACTTCCCAGTGGAGGGAGTCGGTACGGTCGGTCTGCACGGTGACCACATACGCGGTCTCGGCCGGCAGCGACGATTGCGCCGCGGCCGGCGCCGGCGCGCACAGCCAGCACGTCAGGCCCAGCAGCAGACCCAGTGCTCGGGATCCATCGGGTTGGCGCATCGGTCTCATTGTACCACTTACACATCCGGAGAACGCAAAGGTTGGCCAGTTTATTGGGACTTTGACATCCGGTCAAGCGCCGCCGGATCCGTGGCGACACTGTCCGGCGGTGGCGATTGGCTCAGTCCCTGCCCGGAGGAACGCCCGCGCCGCTTGCGCTCGCCGGCGTCGGAGTGGATCGTCAACGCCCGTTGGAACAACTCGCGGGCGCGATCATAATGCCCGCGGGTGTCATAGAAGATGCCGGCGCGATACAAGCCGGCGACATAGACCCGCTGCGCGTCGAAGTCGCGGCGGATCGCCTCGGTGGCGTTGAAGAAACGCGACTGGCGTTCAAAATCCTCCTGTTGACGGATCATCCGCGCGTCGACCTGCGGCACCGAGTCGGGGGAGACACGGAAGAAGTGGCCGGCCGGGATGAGGTGATAAATCAGGCGCATCGATGTTTCGGTGAACTCCCAATACACCGGCGCGCCGGCCTGCGCCAATTGAATCGCCCAGCGGTCGACATAGAGTCGCGTCGTGTCGGCCGGGATCGCGATGGCCGCCAGATCGGGAAACTGACGAAAGACCCAGTCGCGATACCAGGCCGCCGGCAGCAGGTCACGGTTGATGACCCGGACATCGGGGCGCCACTGGTCGCAGTACTGCAATCCGCGCAGGACAAAGTCGATGTTGGCGTCGGAGACAAACACCGTCGCGTTCGGTTGCAGATCGGCGGTGGCTTCGGTGCCGTAGTCGTAGGCCAGACGGTGGTCCACCAGATTGCAGTAGGGCGCGTTGATCACCAGCGGCGCGGCGCCCAGCAGCGCCAGCGAGCCCAGCGCCGCGGTGGCCACCGCCACACGCAACCCGCGGGTCGGCATCGGCAGATGCAGATAACTGAACGCCACGATCAATGACGCGATTCCGGCCGCCACCAGAAAGCCGACCATCGCCAGCGCCGCCAGCAGATAGCCGTGAATATCGGGATTGGTCTCATTGAAATCGCTCACCAGCAGCGCCGTGACCGTGACATTGCCAACAATGATGAGCAGCGCCAGAATCGTCCAGCGGCGCGATTTGCGCCACAGGCCCACAATCCCGGCGGCGGTGAGGACTGCGATTCCCCACTGCAACTCATCCAACAGCAGCGCGAAGGATTTTAGCGCGTGGGAGAAGAACGTTCCGGCCCGTGTGGCGATGACGTCATCGAGGGCATCGATGCCGACAACCCCGCCCCATCCCGGCGACGGCGCGCTGGCGGCCCAGCCCCAGTTGAGCGGCGGATTGGCGACGGCACGGATCGGCAGATACAGGTAGACCGAAAGCCCGATAAGGAACATGAGCAGCGCGCCCGCCCAAAGCCAAAGGCCGGTCTGGGCACGGCGCATCAGCAGCGCGAAAAAGATCGCGAACGCCGGCAGGGTGGAGGCGAAGGTGGCGTTGTGCAACCCCAGCCCCAATCCGGCCACCAGTCCCGCCGCCAGCACCCAGCGGGACAGTTGTGGGTCGCCACGGCGCGCGGCACGGTCGGCGCCCGCCGCCAGCGCCAGCATCAGGCAGACTGCCAGGAGGGTCGGCGCATAGACCTCGGCACGCGCCGCCTGCATCCACAGCGTGTAGGTCCCGGCAATTGTGGTCAATGCCACCGCGATCGGCAGGACAATCTCCCACCAGGCGGCCTTGCGCCACCAATGGACAAAGAGCGAATGCCAGACGTAGGCCAAAAATCCCAGCCCGATCGCCGCCGACAACGCCGAGAGGAAATTGACACGATAGAAGATGTCCCCGAACGGCGAGAGCGAGAAGACCCGTCCGATCAGCACATACAGCGGAAACCCCGGACGGTGCGGAATGCCGAGCACGTGGGCATTGGCGGCCAGTTCGCCGGTGTCCCACCAGAACACTGTGCGGCACATCGTCGCGACATACAAAAGCAGTCCGACGATGAAGACCATCGTGGCCAAAAGCCAGGCCGCGTTGGTGGAGCGCTCGCGGTCCCGGTGCAGCTCTTCCAGCGAAGGCGAGTACGACGCAAAGGTGTCAGACAACGGTCAGCGCTCCCGGTTGGGCCGTCTGCGGCCATCTCGCGCCGGCGAAGCCGGCATCTCCTCTATTATCGGACAAATTGCCGCCGGGGTTTGCGACTTTGTGTTGGACGTTGATCTTTTGCCGCCTGAGGGTATTATCCCTGCGGAGCCGATCCCCATGCCCGCCGCCGATCCCGACTACCGCCCCTGGCCCCGCACTGTCCGCATCCGTCCGATCGTCGCCACCATCGGGGTCATCGGTCTGATCCTCGCGCTTCTGTTTCTGACCTGGGCCACCCTAGGTGTGCGAAGCATGCGCCAGGCCCTGGTCGCCGAGACCGAACGCCAGTCGCTGGCGCTTCTGCAGTCGCTGATCCTCGCCTCGCAATACTCTCTGGCCACCGGGACACTGGTCGAACGGCTTGAGCGCGAGACCCAGGCCGAACGGGCCCGCACGCTCTTGGAGCAATTGGCCCCGTCGCGCATCGACACGCGCACGCTGGCCTCGCTGGCGGCCACCCTCGATGTCGATGGCATCAGTGTCTGGGAAGGGGGGAAGGTCATTGCCGCCCCGGCGGAACTGTCGCATCTGATCGCCGCCGATGCCTCCCTGCAACCCGATGCCTGGATGCAGACCGATGAAACCGTGTCGCTGCAGCTGCGCGACAGTCTCGAGCAGATCCGCTGGCATGGGATCGGATTCCTCTCTCGTGGCGGTGCGGCGGCGCTCTGGAACCTGCCGCGTCCCGGCAGCGCCGCCTCGATTTCCGGAGTCGGTGAGCTGATTCAGGAGATCGGGCGGCAGTCAGGCATCAATTACATCGTCCTGCAAGCCCCTGATGGGATTGTCTTTGCCTCGCGTCCTTTAAAGCCACTGTTGAAGTTGGCCGCCGACAGTTTTCTGGTCACGGTGCTGGAGAACGACGCTCCCTCCACCCGCGAAATCATCTTTGAAGGCACCCCGGTGGTCGAGGCCGCCGCCCCGTTTCTCTCCACCGACCTGCCCTCCGGGATGTTCCGTGTCGGCCTGAGTCTGACCGCGGTCGACAATGCCGTCGACCGGCTGACCCTGCAATTTGGTCTCACCGCGCTCCTGTTGATTCTCTTTTCAACCGCCGTCAGCGCCTTTGTGGTCGTGCGACGGTCGTTGCGGGCGCTGGGGCAATCGTATCGGGAAGTGGAGACGCTGACCGGACGGGTTCTCGACGCCATCGATCAGGCGGTGATCGCTGTCGACGGGGAGGGACGCCTGACGATCCTCAACCCGACCGGCGAGCGTTGGTTCGGTGTGGCCATCGCCAACATCCGCGGGCAGCGGTTCGACGCTGTCCTGCCCGCCTCCTTTGGTCTGGACGAGGCGATGGCTTCGGCGCGTCCCCTGCGTGATCGGGAAGTGCGATGCCGCACCGCGCGCGGCGAACGAACGTTCGTCTACTCGGCGACCGCGCTGGTTACCAGCCAGGGGAACCGTGTCGGCGCGGTGGCGGTGGTGCGCGACGAGACCGATGCGCGGGCAATGGCCTTGCAGGTGCGCCGCGCCGAGCGTCTCTCCGCCATGGGTCAGTTGGCCGCCGGAGTCGCCCATGAGATACGCAATCCGTTAAACGCGATCGCGCTGGCCTCGCAACAGTTGAAGCTTGAGCTTTCCGGCTCGCAGAATGCCTCCTTCGCCGACACGATCTGGAATGAATCCAAGCGGTTGAACACCATCGTCGAGGACTTCCTTTCATTGGCACGGCCCTCCAGCCAGCCGCGCAAGACCGTTGACCTCGGCGAATTGACCGGCGAGATCACGCAGATGGCGCGTTTGGAGGCCGACAAGGTTCCCGTCGCGCTCAAAGTGTCGTTGGCCGACGGCTGCAAGGTTGACGGTGTGGCCGACGAACTGCGCAAGGCGGTCTGGAACCTGTTGCGCAATGCCCTGGCCGCCACGCCGGCCGGCGGCACGATTGAAGTCGCGGTTGAACGGGTCGACGGCCAGGTCCGTCTGACGATCGATGACACCGGTTCGGGTATTGCGCCCGAGGCGCTGGCGCGCGTCTTTGAACCCTGGTTCACCACCCGCGCCGGCGGCACCGGATTGGGGTTGGCGATCACGCACCGGATTGTGCAGGATCATGACGGCACCATCGATCTGCTCTCGCCGGTCCCCGGACGCGAGCGCGGCACACGGGCGCTGGTGAAACTGCCGCCGGCGGCCGACAACAAGTAAACCGATGACGATGCTCACCTTTCGCAGCGCCGGTGAATCCCACGGCCCCCAGTTGACCGGCATCCTCGAAGGCATGCCCTCCGGCTTGCGTGTCGATTTCGACCGTCTGGCCCGCGATCTGGCCGAACGGCAGAAGGGATTCGGACGCGGCGGACGGATGAAGATCGAGCAGGACCGTTGCGAGATCACCGCCGGGGTCCGTCATGGGGTGACGCTCGGCTCCCCGATCGCCTTCCGCATCGAAAACAAGGATTGGGCCAACTGGCAGTCGGCGATGGCGGTGACCGAGGAGCGTCCGGCGCCCGCCGGCGAGCGCGAGGCGGAACTGTCCCGTCCGCGCACCGTGCCGCGCCCGGGGCATGCCGATCTCGCCGGAGCGCAGAAGCACCATTGGGCCGATCTGCGCAATGTCCTCGAACGCGCCTCCGCCCGCGAAACGGCCGTCCGCGTGGCCGCCGGCGCCTTCGCCAAGATGCTGCTGTCCGAGTTCGGCGTGGAGACCGCCTGCCATGTCGTGAGGATTGGCGGGGTGGCGCTGCCGCCGACGACCCTGACGGTGGCCGAGATCCGTGCACGCGCCGCCGATTCGGAAGTGCGTTGTATCGACCCCGCGGTTTCGGCGGCGATGTACGACGACATCCGTCAGGCGGCTGCCTCCGCCGACACGCTCGGCGGCGTGATCGAGGTTGTCATCGAAGGCGTGGCGCCGGGGCTGGGCGATCACACGCAGTGGACCACCAAACTCGATGGCCAATTCGCGCAGGCGTTGATGTCAGTGCACTCGATCAAGGCGGTGGAGATCGGCGATGGTGTCGCGCAGGCGGCCCGACGCGGATCGACCGTGCATGACGAGATCCACTATGATCCCTCCCGCGCGCCGCTGGCCTCCGGCTTTTACCGAGCCACCAACCGCGCCGGCGGGCTGGAGGGGGGGCTGTCCAACGGCGCCCCGATCGTCCTGCGCGCCTATGCCAAGCCGATCTCCACGCTCAATAAGCCATTGGCCTCGGTCGACATTCATACCAAGAAGGCCGCCGCCGCCTTCGTCGAGCGCTCCGACATCTGCTCGGTGCCGGCGGCGGCGATCGTCTGCGAGGCGATGGCGGCCCTGACGCTGGCCGATGCCTATCTGACCGCCTTCGGCGCCGGGGCGATGTCCGATCTGCGCGAACGCCTGCGAATCTATCGTTCCCGGATCGACCGTTTCGACGTATAATCGCCAGGACTTGTCCTGATGGCGGCGGACTACGGGTCGCCGCCGGCTGTTCGATTGCCGAAAGGAGCAACGTGAGCGAACGTCTCTTTGCGCCGCTGCTGGTGGGCAACCAGCCGAAGATTTTCGATGACCGGCGACGCGCCGGCGCCGAATTCAACCTGCGTCTGGCGCGCAATCGCCTCGACAAGGGCGCGATCACGCCGGCTGAGTTCGAGCAGGTGGTGGAGCGTACCATCAAAGGGGTCGTCGACGACCAGATCGCCTGCGGTTTCGGGCGCGTCACCGATGGCCGCATCCGCTGGGATGATCCGGTGACGCCGTTTGCCGCCGCGCATGACGGCTTCGCCATCGGCGGACTGATCCGTTTCTTCGACAACAATGTCTACTACCGCCGCCCGACGATTTCCGGTCCGGTGCGGTTTGTGCGCTCGGCGGTCATCGATGACTTTCGTCTCCTGCGCCGTCTGAGCGACCATCCGGTGATGCCGTCGGTCTGCGGGCCGTATTCGCTGGCGCGTTTTTGCATCGATGAGAATTACGGCGGACGCAAGGCGCTCTACGACGACTGCGCCCGTCTGGTGCGCGGCGAACTCGAGGCGCTGGCCGCCGCCGGCGCGGATTGGGTGCAACTGGATGAACCGTTTCTTTCGGTCCACCCCGAGGATGCCGGCGTCGCCGTCGATGCCATCAACGCCGCCATCAGCGGCGTGGGCGTCAAAACATTCGTCTTCACCTACTTCGGTTCACTGGCGCCGGTGGCCGAACGCATCTGGGACATCAACGCCCAGGCCCTCGGCGCCGATTGCGTGACCGCCCCGGAGAACTTCGACATTCTCCAGCGCGGGCCGCGCACGCTCGGACGTGCCTTCGGGCTTGTTGATGCGCGCTCCACCCGGATGGAAAGCCCTGACTGGCTGCAGCAACGATTGGACACGCTCGCCGACGCCGGCGCCGCCCACTGGCCGGTCTGCTGGATCACTCCGTCGGCGGCGCTGGAGTTTCTGCCTTACAAAAACGCCATCGCCAAGATGCGCCTAATCGGCGAGGCGGTCGCGCAGTTTGCGCCCGCGCGCATCGAAGAAACCGTCTGAGCGGCCCTGACCCCCCCAGCCAAAGCGAGCCAACTGATGCTTGAGACCACCAGTGTCGGATCATTCCCCAAGCCCGACTACCTTGTCCGGGCCCGCAACGCCGTCAGCAAGGGGGAGGCGTCGCCCGAATCGCTGCGCCCCCTCGAAGAACAGGCCACCCGCGAGTGGATCAGAATTCAGGAGGATCTCGGCGTCGACATCCTGGTCCACGGCGAAATGGAACGCGGCGACATGACCACGTTTTTCGCTGAGCAGTTGGACGGCTATGGCGTTTCGGGGTTGGTCCGTTCGTACGGCAACCGCTACTATCGCAAGCCCATCATTCAGGAACGCCTGGCGCGTCCCCATGCCATGACCGTCGACTTCTATCGCTGGACCCAGTCGCTCACCGCCCGGCCGGTCAAGGGGATGCTCACCGGGCCGTACACGATGTGCGACTGGTCGTTCGATGAGTTCTATGCGTCCCGCCGCGACGCCGTGCTGGCGTTGGCCGAGATCGTGCATCAGGAAGTGCGTGATCTGGAGGAGGCCGGGGCGCGCTACATCCAGATCGACGAGCCCGCCATCTCGACCCGTCCGGCCGAGATCGATTTGGCGATCGAGGCGATGGGGATTGTCACCGACGGCATCCGCGCCACCACCATCAGCCACATCTGTTACGGCGACTTCGCCCGCATCTACCCGCGCATCCTCGATCTGCCAGTCGATGTGCTCGACCTCGAATTCGCCAACTCACAGTTTGCCAACCTCGAAATCTTCCGCCGGCCGAAGTTCACCAGGAAAATCAGCGTCGGCGTCATCGATGTGCATTCGCACCGCGTTGAAAGCGTGCGTGAAGTCAAGGACGCGATCAAACGCGCCCTGACCGTCTTTGATCCCGAACAGGTCTGGATCGACCCCGACTGCGGCCTGAAGACACGCACGGTGCCCGAGGCGATCGACAAACTGCGCGTCATGGTCGAGGCGACCCGCGAAGTGAAACGGGAACTCGGGCTGGCCTGAGCAATGGCAGAGCCGATGTCCAACGACAGATCCCGTCATCCATTCTTGCAGCGTCTGGCCGACGCGCCGCTGCTGGCCGATGGCGGCATGGGGACGATGCTCTACAGCCGCGGGGTGTCGTTCGAACGCGCATTCGATGCGCTCAATCTCAGCGAGCGCGGCATCGTCCTGGGCATCCATCAAGACTACCTGCGCGCCGGTGCGCAACTGATCGAGACCAACACCTTCGGCGGCAATCGGGTGCGTCTGGCGCACCATGGCCTCGAGGGCCGCGTCCGCGACATCAATTACGAGGGGGCGCGCATCGCCCGCGAGGCGCGCGAAATCATCGGCGCCGATGTCTTTGTCGCCGGCGCGATCGGTCCGCTGGGCAAAAACCTCACGCCGCTGGGGACGATCACGCCGCGCCAGGCACAGGAGGCCTTCGCCGAACAGGCCGCCGCGCTGCTGGAAGGCGGCGTCGATCTGTTCATCATCGAGACCATCTCCGACCCGGCCGAGATGTCGGCCGCGGTTGACGCGATCCGCGCGCTGACCGATCTGCCGATTGTCGCCGAGATGACCTTTACTGACGAGGGCGCCACCTTCACCGGGCGCTCCCCCGAGGAGATCGGCGCTTTTCTCAATGAGCTGCCCGTCGATGTCATCGGCGCCAACTGTTCGGTCGGCCCGCAGGGAATGCTGGAGGTGATCGCGCGTCTGGCGCCGGTTGTGCGCAAGCCGCTGGCGGCGATGCCGAATGCCGGCATGCCGCGGCTGGTCGATGGCCGTTTTGTTTATCCGTCGCATCCGGCCTACTTTGCCGGAATCGCCGGGGCATTTCTGGCGCAGGGGGTGCGTTTAATCGGCGGCTGCTGCGGCACCACCCCGGACCACATCGCCGCGATGCGCGATGTCCTCGCCGGCTGGAGGCCGGCCGCCGCGGGCCCTAAATCGGTGACATTCGTCTCAACGCCGCCGGCCGAACGGTCCGCGGCGGGCGCGACCGCGCGCAGCAAGTCGCGATTCGCCTCTGACCTCGGACGCCGCTTTCAGGTGTCGGTCGAACTCGATCCGCCGAAGGGCACCAATCCGGCCAAGATCATCGACGGGGCGCGTCTTTGCCGCGCCGCCGGCGCCGATGCGGTCAACATCGGCGACTCGCCGATGGCCCG